>JAIRSA010000199.1 GCA_031255695.1 Eubacteriales Family XIII. Incertae Sedis bacterium
TTGCGATGGCAAGCGCATTATATCATCAATACCCACAAGGCGCAAGAAAAAGAGCGATATCCGAAAAAAATTGTGAATATTGTGAATAACATCCGCCTTATACTGTTTCCCGATCAGAACGTAGATAAGATTTGCGCGATGATTCGCCGCCCTGCCGCGCTGCGGGGCCTCGATGGGGCTTACATACATTTTACATAATATTTCCCAAACCTAGGTAGAAGGCGCTGGCGCCTTGGCATAGAATATATCTGACGATTAGTGTATGGCTATTGGCGGGAACGGCTTGGCGTACTTGGAGAAAGAGGTGATGTGCTTTGAAGAGGCGGATCTTGGCCCTGGCGGTGGCGATCTGTGTGTGCGCGCCCGTCTGTGCGGCGCGGCAGGCGGCAGCGGCGGAGATAGGCAGCGTCGGCAGCGTGGCGCTGGACAGCGGGCAGGAAGAGTTTTCCATAACGATCGATGTGCGGCAGCCGGAAGCGTATGCGGGCGCCGAATTCTCGCTCAAGTGCGGCGAGGGCGTCAGCGTGAAATCCGTGAAATACAGCGAGGCCGGCGCGTCGGCCGGCCCTGTGGAGGCGCGGGGCCTTACCTGGTTCAGCTTTTTTTCGGACCGGAACAGATATTCCGGGACAGTGGCCGCCGAGGTGGCGCTAGGATACAGCGGCAGCGAAGACACGTATGTATCCATAGAGAATGTGAGCGTCTATACGATAGATGGGGCGAATGTAAGCACGGCAGAGCACAGCGTGAAGAGGCTGATAGCTGTTGCCAGGGCAGCGCCGGACGAGGCGCCGGAAGCGGGGATGGACGAAGCGCCGGAGGGCGTCGGCGGCGAAGCGCCGGATGGCGTTGGCGGCGAAGCGCCGCCGGCCGGGCGGCCGGGCGGCAGCGAAGCGGGGCTGGGGGGAGGCGCGGGCAGCGGCCCTGCGGCGTCTGGGGCGCAGGGTGCGGCGGGGCCCGAAGGCACTGATGGCCTGGACAGCCTCGCGGGGCCCGCAGGCACGGCGGGGCCGGATACGAGGGCCATAGACGAGGCAGGGCTGCCCATGGCGGGCGCCCAGGATGCGGGCGCGGCCGGCGGCGCGGGCAAGTTCGGCATGCTTCTGATGGGCCTGCTGGCGGCAAGCCTGGCAGGCAACCTCGCCTTGGGATATCACATCGTGAGGGCGCGGCGGCGGTAGCCAAGGCGCGAAGCGCGGCCGCAGTACATGGCGCCATGGTTCAGGCGGCGGTGCGGATGGCATTTGCATTGATGTGCAGCATTATCCATTATCATTATCATGGCGCAGTATCAAGCGATATAGGAGGAGGAGACAGGACATGGCATTTAAGGAAATTGTATTGTTCAGGGAAATCGCGCAATTCAAGGGGATTGCGCCGTGGAGGCGGATCGCCGCGCTGGCCCTGCTGGTGGCCGTGGCATTCGTGTCGGCGGCCCAGGGGCTGGGCACGATAGCCGCATCGGCCGAGCCGCGTGGGCCGGAGACGCTCATAGGGGCGCATGCGGACTGGAAGTATGAGGATTCGGACACAGACATGTTCGGCGACATAGCCGCCGATTTCCGCAGCCGGGCATTTGACGATTCTGCCTGGAAGTCAGGCGCGGCGCCCTTGGGCTACCCCGCGTCGGAGAGCGACAACGGCATCTTCGGCAGGGTGTCGGAAGGCGGGACGCTGCTCGGAAGCAGGGAGCGCCCTGACGCCATCATCACTTACTACCTGCGCACGAGCTTCACGGTGGAGGGCATAGCCGAGATCGCGCGGCTGGACGCCAGGCTATCGTTCGACGACGGCTACGTGATGTACCTCAACGGCCACGAGATAGACCGCGCCTACATGGGCGATGCAGCGGCAGGGCATGGCACGGACGCGGACTACGTAGGCGAGGCCAGGGAGGCCGAAAGCAAGCGGGCAGTCGATCTGACCGCCGCCCGCCAATACCTGGTGACCGGCGAAAACGTCATCGCCGTTGACCTGCACAACCGCGACGGCAACAGCTCCGACATCTACTGGGGCATGACGCTGACCGCCATCTACGAAGACTCGGCCCCGCCCACCGACGCCGACGTGACGCCGGGCCAGGTCAACGTGCACGTTGGCGGCGACGCGGCGACAGAGGCGAACTTCACATTCACGACCATCAAGCAGACGGATTCTATCGTCACGCTCAGCGACGGCCGGGAGGAACTGACATTCACGGGCGAGAATTCAGTGGGGGCGGCGGACAAGTACTTCCACAAGATCGTGGCGTCGGGGCTCTCGCCCGCCACGGTTTACACCTACACGCTAGGGACGGCGCCGAACACATTCGAGGGCAAATTCAAGACAGCGCCCGCGCCGGGGAGCAAGGAAAGCTTCAAATTCATATATCTGGCGGACACCCAGGTCGCGAACGCGGACAACGCCGAGGCGCTTGGGGCGACGCTCAGCGAAGTCGCCAAGATGGACCCGGACTTTGTATACCTCGCGGGTGACATCACCGATACGGCGACATCGGAAGCCCAGTGGGAAGGCATGTTCAAAAATGCCGGCGGTTTCCCGGATGGCGGGCAGGAGATGTTCGGCAATTTCCTCATAGCGGCAATACAGGGAAATCACGACAACAGCACCTTCAACCGCCACATCAACGCCCCGGCCCAGCAGGGGAATGTGGTGTACTCATTCGACTACGGCCCGGCGACCTTCGTCATGCTGAACCTTGAGACGGCGCGCAGCAATGCCGGCGCGCGGGCCGAGCAGAAGGCCTTCCTCACGGCGGCGGTCAACGAGGCCAAGGCGCGCGGGCAGTGGGTGGCGGTCGGCTTCCACAAGTCGCTCTACACAGGGGCATCCCATATAACGGATTCGGATGTCGTGGAGGCCAGGACATATTGGTGCCCGGTATTCGCGCAGCTGGATGTCGATTTCGTCCTTCAGGGCCATGACCACGTGTATTCCAGGGGCTTCGTCGCCGAGGACGGGACAAAGGGCATGGACGCGCCCAGCGGCAGCACGGTCGCCGATCCCGAAAACATCCCGCTCTACATGATTGGCGGGCACGCCGGCGGGCTCAAATGGTATGCGCTCAAGAACTACACGGTAAGCCCCGGCGACCCGCTCATCCCAGGATACGCCTTCCTCGACATCGACTCGGCCAACCCGGCGCACAATGCGGACGGGCTGCCCAGCGACGTGAAGCGGGAGCAGGTGATAGTCGAGCTGGACGTGAGCGCGGAAGAGGTGCAGATCAACTGCTACATGTTCAAATACGATGAAGGCAGCGACACGATAGCCACGCCCAAGTATCTGTACGATTCCCTCACGGTGCGCAAGGCTCAGGCGCCCTCCGGCAAAGCGTCCGCCTCGATAAGCGGCCCCTCGGCGGCAAGCGTCAAGAGCGGCGCCGAGATCAGGTACGTCGTGTCATACGCGAATGCCGCCAATGCCAATGCCTTCGACACGGAGGTCCAGTACGACAGCGGGATCCTTGAGTTCGTCAGGGCCGAGAGCGTGCCTGGCGACGCCATAGTGAGCGAGGCCAGCGCCGAGGGCGGCAAGGCGAGGCTCATCACAGGCCTTGGCTCGGTGATTTCCGGCAATGGCAGCAATGAGATCGCGGCCTTCGTGTTCAAGGTCAGGAGCGGCGCCAAGCTGGGCGGGACCACCGTGGCGATAAGCCGGGCCGACACAGTGGAAGCGGAATTTGACGCGGACGGCGCCATAGTGGACGCGGCCGACGTGGCCGCAGAGATAATCGGCGGCAGCGTGCTGACCGACGTGACCGGAGGGGCGGCGCCCGGCGATTCGAACGGCGACGGCAGCTATACGCTTGCTGATCTCTCGATAGCCCTGGGGCACTTCCAGGCGACAGACGCCGACAGCCTCGCCAGGTTCGACATGAACGGGGACGGGGTAGTGGGCACGGCCGACTACATAATGATAGCCGTACTGATCAGAGGGTAGGGAAAGACAACAGTATGAGAAAAACAGCAATGCCTGAAGAGATGAAATCAAAGAAGGGGAGGGTGGCGCCGCGCGTTTTGTGGGGCGCCTTCCTCCTTGTGTTCGCTGCGGCGCTGTACATAATAAACAGCACGCTCGAATACCCCACGCCCGCCGACATGCAGACAGGCAATGCATATGAGAAGGCGGAGGTCACAAAGATACTGAGCGACACCCTGGCGCCGGATCCGGATTTCCCGGATATAGAGATCGGGGTTCAGGAACTGGAGCTGCGGGTGCTGACAGGCAAAGACAAGGGGCGGCTGTTCATAGCCAACAACTTCGTGACAAGGCTGGACAACAGGCCGGCGCGGGTGGGGACACGGATGGTGGCTTCGAGCTACGACGGCTTCGCCAGCGGCATGCTTGCGGACTACAGCCGCGAAGCCCCGCTATACGCGCTCGCCCTGGCATTTGTGGCGGCGCTGGCCATTTTCGGCGGGATCAAAGGCGTCAAGGCCTGCCTCGCCCTGACATTTACGCTGATCGCCGTGATCTTCCTGTTCGTGCCCATGCTGCTCAAGGGCGTGCCGCCCGTCCTGGCGGCGGTCACGGCTGTCGTGCTTTCGACATGCGTGACCATGGCGGCCCTGAACGGCTTCAGCAAGAAAACCATCGCGGCGGCCACGGGGTGCATAATATGCACCTTCCTGGCGGGCGGCATAGCGCTGGCGGTGGGGGCGCTGGCCCACGTGTCGACATATACCACCGCCGAGGCGGAATACCTGATATTCATAGCGCAGAGGACCAGCCTGAGGCTGCACGGCATACTGTTCGCGGGGATCGTCATCGCCACGTCCGGCGCCGTCATGGACACGGCGATCTCCGTGGCGTCGGCCATGGCCGAAGTGCGCGGCCTGGAGCCAGGCCTGCCGTCCCAGTCCCTCCTGCGCATCGGGCTGAATGTAGGGCGCGACGTGATGGGGACCATGGCCAACACGCTGATCCTGGCCTTCGCAGGCAGCAGCATAAACACGATATTGATGATATTTATGTACCAGATGCCATATGTGCGGATGATAAATATGGGAAGCCTTGCGGTCGAGATATTGCGCGGGCTCTCAGGGAGCATAGGGCTCGTCCTTACAGTCCCTGTGACGGCAATGCTGGCGGCAAGGCTGATGCCCGCCGAGATCAGTGACGGTGGGGGCGGCACTGACACGCTGGCCTACGTGGAAAGCGGCCGGGTCGCCCATCAGTGACGGTGGGGGCGGCACCCTTCTGGCGGCGGCTCTGCCGGCGCATGACGCCCATCCTCGGTGACGGCGGGGGCGGCACAGTTTGCCACCTTGGCGGGGCAGCCGTGCGTGGGGGCCGAATTCGGGCAAGCCCACGCGTGCGCCTGCCCGCCGAGGCAGCCGCCCCGCATCTAACCTTCTCAGTGATCAGTGTAAACCTTGCCGTTCGCTGTCAAATTCGGCTTTAATGCCCTCAAGTTCCTCGACCTTAGCCTCGGCATTATTTTGTTCCGCAAAATCTCTATAGGTCTGTTCCCCACTCTCCGGTTCAGCGGGATTTATATCATATTTTGACAAGACATTTTGGGAAGGCTGACCCTTCGATTCATCTACCGCAACCATGAATTTTTCATATACTTCGTCGCTTATCACGAGTTGTGCAAGCGCATCGGGGTTAACTGCCTCTGACTGAATTTCCAATGGCACACACGAGTTGGGGCCCGACATTAAAAGCGTACCGTCATGTTGCGTATAAGCCATCATCATGTAAACGCCACCCTCTTCCGCGATGGGTAAATCGTTCAATATGTAATATTTGCCGTCTTTCTCGCCAAACCCACCAGATTGCTTGACTTCAATAGGTTCATCAGTGATAAGATCGCCTTTCAAATTTTCCAACACAGTAACCGAAAAATTTGTTCTAGGGATCGAACCCAGGCCAAAGGCTTGTTCGGAACCGTTTAAAGCTTCGACTTTTCCTATGAAGACATAATCCGCTTCCGCAGCTGCCACGACAGGATCATATACATCAACTACATACATTGGCGATACATATTCAATCGGGACGCCGTCATCCGTAAACGTAGGCATCTGGCGCATAAGGGCCTGAGGCTCTTCGTTGCTGCCATTAGCACAGCCGCCACTTGCGAGCGCTATGACACACATAACGAGCACACTAATCTT
>JAIRSA010000010.1 GCA_031255695.1 Eubacteriales Family XIII. Incertae Sedis bacterium
AAGAACGAGGCCGAGCTCGCGAGCCGCGCCAAGGGCGACTTCCTGTCGCGCATGAGCCACGAGATACGCACGCCCATGAACGCCATCGTCGGCATGGCGCAGATCGCGAAGAACACCCCCGATATCGACAGGATCAACAGCTGCCTGGGCAAGATACAGGACAATTCCAACCACCTGCTGGGCATAATAAACGACATACTGGACTTCTCAAAGCTTGAAGCCGGGAAGCTATCGCTGGTCGAGGAACAGTTCTCGCTCAAGGAGAGCATCGACTTCGTGGTGTCGATGTTCGAGATGAAGGCAAAGGAGAAGAGCCTGGATTTCAAGCTGAATATCGTCCGCCTTGAGCATGACCAGCTCTATACCGACGCCCTGCGGCTGAACCAGGCCCTCATCAACCTCCTTTCGAACGCCGTCAAATTCACTGAACCCGGCGGCATGATAGAGCTGTCCATCAACGAGGAATCACATGACGGGGATTTCGGCATCTACCGCTTCACCGTGCGCGACACGGGCATCGGCATAGAGCCCAAGCAGGCCGCGAAGCTGTTCTCGCCTTTCGAGCAGGCGAATGCCGTCGTGGGCACACGCTTCGGCGGTACGGGGCTGGGGCTGGCCATCAGCAAGAACCTGGTCGAGATGATGGGCGGCGGCATCAGCCTGGACAGCGTGCCCGGCAAAGGCAGCGTCTTTTCGTTCACAATAAATGTGCGCTTCATATCGGATGCGGCGAAGGCGCGACCCCACAAGGCCGATGAGCCCAGCACCGCGCCCTGCGACTTGAGCGGCCACCGCGCCCTCATAGTCGACGATATCGAGATCAACCGGGAAATACTAGTCGAGGTCCTGCGCGGCACCGGCATAGAAACGGACTGCGCCAGCAATGGGCTTGAGGCGCTCAACAAATTCCGCGCCTCCCTGGACGGGTATTACGACGTCATCCTCATGGACATGCAGATGCCGGTGCTTGACGGCTGCGCGGCGACACGGGAGATCCGCGCCTGCTGCAAGGGCGACGCCCAGTCTGTCAAGATCATCGCCATGACCGCCAACGTCCTGGCCGAGGACATCAAGCGCGCGCTTGATTCCGGCATGGACGGGCACCTAGCCAAGCCTGTCGATTTCAACGCCCTGGTCAGAGCCATCGACGGCGCCCTGAAACAGCGCACGGCCGTATAGCCCCGCCGCCCCCGCCACACACACTCCGCCCGCCCGACCCCCGGCGCCACTCACACACTCCGACACTTCGCCCGACCACCACACACATTATGCCCAGCCACATATTCCGCCTGTCAGCAGGGCGGCGGCCACGCCGTAGCTGACTTGGAGCGAATCGGCTGTATTTCCCGGTTTTGAGAGCAAATACTTTGGTGAGCTTGGCTCATTGTTTGAGCGAAGCGAGTTTGAGCAAGTTCCCAAAGCCTGCGAACAAAACCGCGGGAAATACCCGATTAGCGACGGAAGCGGAAGCGTGGCCGCCGCCCTGCCCAGGCGCATGTGGGCCACTTTTGCCGATCAGCTTCTAAGGCACCGCCTGGCAAGCCCTGCCTAGGCGCACCGCCTGGCAAGCCCTGCCTAGGCGCAGGTGGGCTATTCCTGCACATCGAATCAGTGTTAATTAAATCGTAAGAAACAGATGGTGCTTTTCGTAAGATCATTGATATAATATAGTGATGTTGCAACAATCCGGGAAAGGAGCACCTATGAATATATTGATTTGTGACGACGACGCCGACATCGCGGGCGCGATCGAGGTCTACCTAAAGAGCGAGGGCTACGGCGTCCTCATGGCCGCCGACGGCCTGGAGGCCCTGCAAGCGGTCGAGCGCGAGGAGATCCACCTCATCATCATGGATGTGATGATGCCGCATATGGACGGCATGCGCGCCACCATGAAAATCCGCGAAGACAGGAATATTCCCATAATAATCCTGTCGGCGAAGTCGGAGGACTATGACAAGATCACGGGGCTGAACGCGGGCGCCGACGACTACGTGACCAAGCCGTTCAACCCGCTTGAGCTGATGGCGCGGGTCAAGTCGCAGCTGCGCAGATACACGGATCTCGGCAGCATCGCCAAGAAGAGCGGCGTGTTCAGCAGCGGCGGCCTCACCGTGGACGACGACGCGAAGAGCGTGACGCTCGACGGCGAACAGGTGCTCGTGACGCCGACGGAATACGGCATACTGAAATTTTTGACAGAGAACGCGGGCAAGGTCTTCTCGATGGAGCAGATCTACGAGCAGGTCTGGAATGAGCCTGCCTACAGCCCGGAAAACACGGTAGCGGTTCATATCAGGCGGATACGGGAGAAGATCGAGTTCGATCCCAAGAATCCGAAATACTTGAAGGTGGTGTGGGGCATTGGATATAAAATCGAAAAATTACAATAGTTGGGCTGGCGTGCGCGCCATTGCCTTTTTCCTATGCGTGCTGTCGTTCACGGCCGCGGTAGTGACCTCCGTGGGGATGCTCAAGCCTATGGCGGACGGGCATTACACTGCGGATCTACGGAACATGTTCATCGACAAAGACTATATCCACAGCTATGAGATGCAGTCCGATCTGGACTCCAAGCTGTCGATGCTGCTCTATGAATTCGAGTCTTACAGGAGCGAAAACTACATAAGAGATGGGCATCTCATCGACGGCGCCGCTAGGCACGAATTCGAAATGGCGGTCTACGAATTGGCGGAGCGCGGCGTGTGGCGGAACCGCAACGTGACGATCAGGCTCGACCCGCAGGCGCTTGAGTCTGTCCCGATGACGGATGACTACAAAGTCGATATTGTGAGCTTTATGCGCGAAAACGAGGACAGCGTGGCAATGCTAAGGGAGGCCATCATCGCTTCGCAGCTTGAGGATTTCAGGCAGTCCGTGAACGGCCTCAGGCAAATAGAGGGGTTTGATTTTTATATAAGCGACGGCGAGAATACCGTCATGCGGGGGCCCCGCTCTGCGGATCTGGGCGCATTCACGGACAAACCGGCCTATCTGGTCTATTCCGGCAGCCGCCTTTCCAAGTATCCGGCGACCCCCGTCCGCTACAGCTTTTTCGACAACTGGCTGAAATCGCGCCTGGATGCAATTGGCGCGCCATCGACGTTCACGATGCGCATATCGTTCGACGAGGCCTATATCTCCAGCCGTGCCGCCGCCTATGATGCCATGAAATCGCGGCTGTCGGCCTTTGCCCCGGTAGTTCTGGGCTGCCTGCTGCTGTCTCTGCTGCTGCTGGTTTTCCTGATCATCAGCACGGGGCGCAGGGACGAGTACGGCAGGATTGTATTATCTGCGCCTGACCGCATATTCACGGAGATACAGCTCTGCGTGGTCCTTGCCGCAATCGGCAGCGAGATCTCCATACTCAGCCTGCCGCATGCCTTCCTTAATCTGGACTGGATCTATTGGGAGCCGCTGGATATCGGCCTGTTCGGGCTCCCCATCGCTGTGATCGCGGCCATAGCCCTCTGGTGCATGCTATCGATGGCGCGGAAGGTCAAGGCGGGCACTTTTTTCAGGAATACCATTTTATGGTCCCTGGCCTCATGGCTGTACCGCATCGTGCGCATGATCTTCGACAGGCAGAACCCCATGGGCAAGGTGCTGCTTGTGGCGCTGGCGCTGGTGCTGCTTTCGTCCACCATATTGCTTGCCCCGGTAATGCTAGTGCTGGTGCTGGTCTTCGGCCCGCGCTGGGCCGGCAAGTACACCGCGATCAAGGCTGGGGTTGAAGAGGTCAGGAACGGCAATCTTTCCTGGCGGATCCCGGTGCCTGACGGCGCGCATGGGGAGCTTGACGAGCTGGCGCGCGGCATAAACGACATCTCCAGCGCCTCTGACATCGCCGTGCAGAACGAGCTGAAGAACCAGAGGCTCAAAACGGAGCTGATATCGAATGTGTCGCATGACCTCAAGACACCGCTGACTTCCATCATAACCTATATAGACCTGCTGAAGCGGGAGGGGCTGGACAGCCCTGACGCGCCTGAATACCTCGGCGTGCTGGAGGAGAAGGCGCAGCGCCTGCGCAAGCTGACTGACGATCTGTTCGACGCCGCAAAGGCTTCCAGCGGGGCGATCCCTGTGCGCTTTGAGCGCGTGGATCTGCTGTCGCTGGTCAGGCAGGGCCTTGGGGAGATGGATGCCGGCTTCGCGGCGGCGCGGCTCCAGGTGGTGCTTAACGCCCGCAACGAGAAGTATTATGTGGAAGCCGACGGGCAGCTGCTCTGGCGCATCGTGGAGAACCTCATGTGCAATGTGCAGAAATACGCGCTGCCGGACTCGCGCGTGTATATCGACATTTTCGAGCGCGAGGCCAGGGGGCGCGGCCTGCTGACGATGCTTGAGGTGAAGAATATTTCGCGGGCGCAGCTCAACATGCCCGCCGACGAGCTGATGGAGCGCTTCAAGCGCGGCGATTTGTCGCGCTCAACGGAGGGCAGCGGGCTGGGCCTGGCGATCGCAAAGGATCTCGCTATATTGCAGAACGGCTGGTTCGAGATCATGATCGACGGCGACCTCTTCAAGTCGCAGCTGATGCTGAACCCCTGGCGCGGCAGGCCGGGCGGGCCGGATGACGCAGGCAGGCCGGGCGGGCCGGACGCCGGGCCGGGCGTGCCGGCATAGCCAGCCAGAATAAGCGGCGGGGCGGGAAACCGCCCCCTTTCTTCGTTCTTCATCCGCAGCCAAAACCGGCCGCCCGCCGGTCCCCCATTCCGGCCAAAGGCGCCCGCCAGCCCGCCATTCCGGCCAAAGGCGCCCGCCAGCCCGCCATTCCGGCCAAAGTCGCGGGCCAGCCCGCCAGCCTCCATCCCGGCCAAAGGCGCCCGCCCGCCTGCCATCCCGGCCAAAGTCGCGGGCCAGCCCGCCATCCCGGCCAAAGGCGCGGGCCAGCCCGCCACTAATAATCCTATAAAACAGTAGAATCCCCACAGATCGCGGTCGATTTTTGCCATGAAATGGTCGAAATTTTACGAAAATCGGTTTTGCCATTGCGCCTACTGCAAATAAACTTTATATTTGTATTATGGTTTCACTTGTATTGCCGCATATTTGTATTATAATGTGTGTATAACCGCACGGATGCCAAATCCCGTGCGGCGCGGCCAAGCGATACGTGAAAGGAGGTGGGGCCGCTTTTCTCGCGATCTTCCGTATTGAAACGTCTACACCGGGGCTATCTGGCGCCCCTTGCCTTGTGCCCCAACTGGATCCCCGCGGCATTGCGGGGGAAAACACATACAGAAAGAGAGGACAGAATGAGGAAAAAGATTTTGGCCCTGACTGCCGCTGTGTTGTTCCTGGCGTCGGCGGCTTTTATTGCCGTTTCCGCCGCTGACACGGATGCGGGCTTCAGCATCGCGCTGGACAGAGCGACAAAACAAGTCACCATAACCGGGGCCGGCTATGCGCCGAACGCGGATGTCTCGCTTATGGCCGCATATGACGCGGTCCCTGCCTTTGGCAACCTTGACTACGTCGGCCAGCTGAAGGCGGACGCGGAAGGCAGCATAGCGTTCACGTACCCCTCCAGCTACGCAGGCGACTGGCTGGGCGGGCAGTCCTACTATGTGATGGTCAACGGCCAGCTCCAGTCGGAGATGCTTCAGGCCACTACAGTCAAGGCGCACAGCAGCGTCCGCTACAATATGAAGCTCAAGGGTGATGACCAGCCCCTGGATTTCGAGATCGACGGCGTGCTCTATGAGTTCACGAGCAGCAACCCCGGCGTAGCGAGAGTGAGCAGCGAAGGCTTGGTCACGGCCGTACGGTCCGGCACAGCGGTCATAACGCTCAAGGCGACCGACGGCAGCGGCAAGTCCTCGTCCATTACCGTGTTTGTGACGCCATAAACGCAGATACAGCGAACAAGCTTCACATTTTGATTTTGTGGCGGCCTTGACGGCCGCGATGCACAATGGAGGAAATGATGAAAAAACGCATCTTATCGGCATTTGCCTCGCTGATCATATGCGGGAGCCTATTGCCGGCTGCGCCTGCAATGGCGGCAGAGGCGGAAGGCGCCCCGGACGGCGGCATTTACGCGCCGGCGGCGGCCGCCAATCCCTTCCAGCCGAAGAACCCGGTCATCAAAGCCATATTCACGGCCGATCCGGAGGCCCATGTCTGGCCGACCAATCCGGACAAGCTGTATATCTACCCGTCCCACGACCCCTATCCCTACGCCGGCTGCAACAATATGGACATGTACCACGTGTACTCGACCGAGAATCTGGAAGATTTTGTGGATGAGGGCGAGATCCTGCGGCGTTCCGAACTGAACGATCTGTCCTGGATAACGCCTTCGACGAACGCGTCGAGCTTCATGTGGGCCCCTGACGCGGCCTACAAAGACGGCTGGTACTATTTCTATAACCCAGTCCCCCGCAATGTCAACAGCTGGGGCGCCACATGGGAGACGAGCGTGACGAGAAGCAGATACCCTGACAGAGGCTTTGAGCAGATCCCAGCGGAAGCGGTGGATGCTAACGAAGGCAAGCCATGGCTGGGCTTCATCAGGGACTCCGGCGCGACGGACGGCTACAACAACATGTATGATGTCTGCGTCCGCGTATACGACGGGGAGGCCTACATATACAATGGCGCCGCCCAGACATTGTGGCAGGGCAAGCTCAAGGACGACATGGTCACCCTCGACGGCAAGCTGGAGCTTGTATCGACAGACAACCGCTCAGTGGCGAACGCCAACGGCGACCCTTCCGCCTACAACAGGCTGACCAACTACCACGAAGGCCCGTCCGCTTTCAGGCGGGACGGCAAGTACTACCTCATCTATCCAGGAGGCGCCGGCAACTACAACGGCCTTTCCGGCGACAGCTTCTATTACTGCATGGCCGACTCCCCCTTGGGTCCCTGGGGCAATGCGCGGATATTCTTCAACCCGACCGGCTGCGGCACGTCCCACGGCTCGATCTTCGAGTTCAAGGGCAAGTGGTACTGGGCGTACCACACCCAGGATCTGTCGAATATCGGCGAGCAGAGGTCCGTCGCCATTGAGGAAGTCATATTCAACGATGACGGCACGATCCAGCGCTTCGGCAAGACATCCGCCGGCGTCCCGCAGTACGGGCCCGACTATGTCAGGCCTGCCGGATTCACGCTGGGCGCCGAAGAGGCAGCCCTCGGCGGCACCGGGACGCTCCCTGTCCTGACCACCGACGAGGCCGCAGGCAACGGCGGCAGCATCCTTTCAGGCGCAGGCGCCAACAATACGACCATCACATTCAGCAATGTGGACGGCGGCGAAGGCGGCCGTGCCAGGCTCATCTTCAATTATTCGACCACGGATGCCGTGCCCAAGCTGAACCTGTTCGTGAACGGGCTCGACTATAAGTCGATCAACTTCCCGAACACCGGCGGCGCCTCGGCCTATGCGGAAATCGAATTTACGCCGAAGGCGTTTGAGCCCGGCAGGACGAACACCATACAGCTGCGCGGCTACAACCAGAACACCCGGCTTAACCTCAACTACATCGAGGTTGTCCCGCTCGACGACACCGCGCCGCCTCCAGGGTATTTCGATCTGACTGTCACCCAGGCGGCGGGCGGCACGGCCGAGGGCAAATGGGCCCTTCAGGATGCCGGCGCCAGCCTGAGCGTGGCCGCCGGATCGAAGGTCACATTGTCATATGAAGAAGGCACCGGGGAATTCGAGGGCTGGGAGGCGATCAAACCCGCCGATCTGGCCATCACAGACAACTATTTCTACATGCCGTATGGCGAGGTGGAAGTAAGGCCGCTCTTCAACAATGAAGGCAATGCGCGCAGGCCGATCATCTCGGCCCAGCCCAGCGACGTGATCGTCATACAGGGCCTGGATGCCGGGCTTTCGGTAGCGGCAAGCGTCAAGGATGCAGGGACGCTGAGCTATCAGTGGTACGCGAGCACGGACGGCTCGAATGCCGGCGGCACGCTTGTACCCGGCGCCACCGGCGCGGCATACGCCCCATCCACCGCAACCGTGGGCACATTCTATTACTATGCCGTCGTCACGAACACGAACATGGCTGCGGCCGGGCCTGTCAAGACGGCCTCGGTGACAAGCAAGGCCGTGTCCGTCAGGGTAGACCGGCCACCGAGCACAGCCTGCGACGTTGTTGCGGTGGCTGCGCCGCTCGGCCTAGACGGCAGGGGCATTTTGGCCAACGTTTCCAACCACACGACATCGATAGACCTGACCGACATGATCGTGATAAGCGACGACGCCACATGGGCCCTTTACAGCGATCCGGCCTACACGGCGGAAGCGTCCAAGATCGTGACGCTGCTGTCAGGCTACAATGTCCTGTACCTCCGCGTGACAGCCGAGGATGGGCTGGCCACGAAGGACTATACCATAACGATAATCCGCCATTCGACGACCATAGGCAGGTTCGCGGCCGCCCCGGCCCTTGACGGCACGCTCGCCCCATCCGAATGGGGCGAGAAGGCATTCACCATTGCCGCAGGCGCCGATGGGACAGAAATCATGGTGATGAACCCGATGGCAGGGTATCCCCCTGAGGGCTTCTCCGCCGATGTCTATATGGCCTACGACGCGAGCAACGTCTATCTGGGCCTGATCGTCGAAGACCCGCTCTGGACGGCTGCCCGGCCAGGTTCCGGCACGCTGTGGCAGGGCTGCGGCATACAGCTCAACCTCTGGAGCGGCAGGGCTGGCGGCAGATCTGAATACGGCTTTGGCCTAGCTGGCACTGGCCCCTCCCACGCGCAGTGGGCCAACGGCGCGGGCACTTCCGCCCTGCCGTCCGGCTACGACAATTATGACGTCAAGAGGGTCGGCGATACCAACACGTTCATCTACACCATCGCCGTCCCGCTGAACTCCTTCAGGCAGAACGCCGCGGCGAACCCGCTGGCTGAGGGCGATGAGCTGTGGTTCTCGCTGAGCTACAACTATCCCAATTTGAGCGCCAACAATATGACCTGCGCCTTCAACATGGGCTTCCATAGCAAGAGCCTGAACGACGCGCGCTCAATCACGCTCGGCCCTGAGATCGCTGCTGGGCCGGATGTCGAGCCTGGGATCGTCAGTGCTGCCGTCAGCGGCAGCGTGGTTTCGGCCGTCACGGTGCGCGTCGCGTCGCCGCGCGACACCATCCTGCTGCTCGCCTCCTACACTGAGTCGGGCGCCATGAAGGGCATGCAGACATTCGAGCCGGCGCGGTCAGGCGAATACGACATAGCGGTCAACTTCGACTTCAGCGGCGCCGCCTCCGTCAAGGCCTTCCTGTGGGACAAGAACACATTCATCCCATTGGCGGAAGCGAAGGCCATCTACGGCCCATAATAAGCCATGCGCAATAGGCGGCGCGCCCGTGCCCGTGCCTGCGCCCATCGCAGCGGCACGCGGCGCCCGCCGCCGTAAGCCATAACTGCATATCAAAACCCGGCTGCGGCATGCGGCTGGGCAAGGCAGGCGCCCGGACATCCTCCGGGCGCCGTTTTGCTGCGCAAAAGGGGTGGAATTTACCGCTGCGCCTTGCAGGACGGCAAATCATCGCACAAATCTTATCTACGTTTCAATCGGAGAACAGTATAAAATATTGTGTTTGTACACTGCCGCAAAAGATGCTATAATGGTCTGGCGTGAAGATAGTCTGAATGCAACCCCGCGCTGGGCGGGGCCGGTGCGGCGGCGTGGCTGCCGGCGGGCCTACGGCGGCGCTGTCCGCCGGGCGGCGGCAGGGCTGGCAGGCGGGCTGGAGCGCAATGTTCAAGGGAGCAGTATTTTCGTAATGGAGAAGAGAGGTGATTCACAATGAAACTAATGGATGAATACAAGCAAAAATGTGTCTCAGCCGACGAGGCGGTCAAATCAATCCGCAGCGGCGACTGGATTGAGTTCGCTTGGGGCGCGAGCTGCGCCGGGCTTATCGGCGAAGCGCTCGCCAAGCGCAAGGACGAGCTGGAGAACGTGAACCTGCGCGGCGGCGTCGTCATAAGCCCACTGCCTTTCATAGACGCCGATCCCGCCGGCGAGCACTTTACTTGGAACAGCATGCATATGGGCGGCGCCGAGCGCAGGCTTGCGCAGAAGAACCTGGCCTACTACCTGCCCATCAAGTATTCCGAGCTGCCGCGCTATATCCGCGAAAACTGCACGACCGATGTCGTCGCCATCCAGGTGTCCCCGATGGACAGCCACGGATATTTCAGCTTCGGCGTTTCCATCTCGCACTATGCGGCCGCGCTTGAGAACGCGCGCACCATCATTGTCGAGGTCAACGAAGACATGCCCAAAGTGCATGGCGGATATGATCATGTGATACATATCTCCAAGGTCGACTACGTCGTCGAAGGCGGCCACCGCGGCATGCCTGTGCTGCCGTCTGCCGCCCCGTCCGACATCGACAAGAAGATAGCCGGTTTCGTGCTGCCCGAGATCGAAGACGGCTCGTGCATACAGCTCGGCATTGGCGGCATGCCCAACGCCCTCGGCATGATGCTGGCCGAATCCGACCTCAAGGACCTCGGCATACACACCGAGATGCTCGTCGACGGCTTCGTGGATATGGTGGAGGCCGGCAGGGTGACCGGCGCCCGCAAGAACATCGACAAGGGGCGCATGTCCTACTCCTTCGCTGCCGGCACTCAGAAACTGTACGACTTCATGAATGACAACCCGTCGATCGCGGCCTACCCAGTCGACTACACAAACCACCCGTTCATCGCTTCAAAGATCGACAAGCTGATATCGATCAACAGCGCGGTGGAGATAGACCTCTCCGGCCAGGTGTGCTCGGAAAGCGCCGGCCCGTACATCATCAGCGGCGCGGGCGGCCAGCTCGATTTCGTCGAAGGCGCCTACAACTCGAAGGGCGGCAAGACCTTCATCTGCCTGCCGTCGACCTTCAAAGACAAATCCGGCAATGTGAAGTCGCGTATACGCGCCATGGTCACGGAAGGCGCGATCATCACCGACACGCGCCCCTGTGTCCAGTATGTCGTCACGGAGTACGGCAAAGTGAACCTGAAGGGCATGAGCTCCTGGCAGCGCGCCGAGGCGCTGATCTCGATAGCCCACCCTGATTTCAGGGAGGAGCTTATCGCAGAGGCCAAGGAATTGCGGATCTGGCGCAAAGCGCCCGGCGCCCGCTAAAGCGCCCGGCCGCCTAGCGGCCGCCAGGGCGTGGCCCGCCGGCTGCGGCATGGCCCGCCAAAGCATGGCCCGCCGGCTGCGGCATTGCCCGCCGACGCCCGCCAAGGCATGGTCTGCCGGCGCCCGCCAAAGCCCCAGGCAAAAATCGATCCCACTGCCATTCCGGCCGCCGGGCAGCCATCCTGCCCGGCGGCCTTATACTGCTTCTCCGCCCATGTGGGCGGCAAAGCCTCGCCTAGCCTAACCATATTTCTGTCATAAAACGGCATTATTTTTTGCCCCTGTGCCAATATTCGTTATTTTCGAAATATTAAAACATTGCTCTCGGCTTCTTTTGCTTATTGACATGTATTATAAAGCTGTGTTATCTTTTCAGTATAGTGTAAATGCGTATATATTGCAGATTCATCGCAGACTTGCAAAACCATCATCCATGTAACGCTCTCTTTGTAAGGGTTTTCAAGCTCGTATGGCGTTTATGATGCAAACAGTTAATACTGATCTCTGATTAAAGCGTGGCTAAGATTTGCGTGATGCTTTTAGCCGGGGAACAGTATAGGGGGCTGCTGCGCCGTCTGGCGCAGTCAGGGTTCAGGAGAGGGTAATATGGCATTTTTTGCAGAATTCCAAAAGGTACGATACCCATGGCTATCATATGGAATCCTGTCCGCCCTCTGCCCTTCCCACACCGCACATGCCGATGTGCCAGCCTCCCGCGCCTGCCTGCGCCCGGTGTCTGGCCGCGGACGGCTGGCGCCTAGGGCTGCCATCAAAGGGATAACGCCTTTTTTCATGTCCGGGCCGCCAGGGCCCGAGCGCCACGCACGACACAACCGGCGCTTATTTCCTCAGAAATCGTTTCTACTGCCGCTATTACCCCTACGCTCCGCCACGCTTGCCTGACCCAACTTCAGGCAGCGCGATTCGTTGTATTTTTTTGCAGTTTTGACATTTTAAACAGTTTTAAGGAGGAATGTATCATGAATGCACAGGAACATGTATCCGAGTTGATCCAGAGGGCGCGGGCCGCCCAGAAGATCTTCGAGGGATACTCGCAGGAACAGGTTGATGCCGCCGTCCGTGCCATCGGCAAGGTCGTGTACGACAATGCACAGATGCTTGCACGTCTGGCCGTCGACGAGACAGGCATGGGCAACTATGAAGACAAAGTCATGAAAAACATGGGCAAACCCAAGGTCACATGGCAGAAGCTCAAGGGCGTCAAGAGCCGCGGCGTGCTGCGCCACATCGAAGAGAGCGGCCTCGTGGAAGTGGCCAAGCCCATGGGCGTCATCGGCGCCATCACCCCAGTAACCAACCCCGTCATGACCCCGGTCCACAACGCCATGATCGCCCTGAAGGGCGGCAACGCCATCATCCTCTGCTCGCACCCCAAGGGCGACGCCTCCGGCAAGAAGACCGTCGAGCTTATGCGTGGCGCGCTTGCAGAGATCGGCGCCCCTGCGGATCTGATCCAGGTCGTCGAAGAGTCCACCATCGAGACATCCGGCCTCATCATGCAGCTGGCCGACGCCTGCATATCGACTGGCGGCCCCGGCATGGTCAAGGCCGCGTATTCCAGCGGCAAGCCCGCCTTCGGCGTGGGCCCCGGCAATGTCCAGGTGCTCGTCGATCGTGACGCTGACATAAATGATGCCGTCGCCAAGATCATCCGCGGCAGGACATATGACAATGGGGTGCTCTGCACATGCGAGCAGTCCGCTTTCATACCGAAAGAGAAGGAAGCCGAAATCATCGCGGCCTTCAAGACCCAGGGCGCGTATTACGCAGACGACGCAGCCATCGTCGACAAGTTCCGCAAGGCTGTGTTCACCGACGGCGCCATCACGAAGTCGCTTGTAGGCGCCAAGCCCTACCTCATCGCCAAGGCGGCCGGGCTCGACATCAGCGAGGACACCAAGCTCATCGTGCTGCGCATAGAAAAGACAGGCAAAGACGAACTGCTTGCCAAGGAGAAGCTTCTCCCAGTGCTCAGCGTGTACGTCTACGATTCTTGGGAAGAGGCCGTCGAAAAGGCCGCCACGAATATCGAAAACGAAGGCACCGGCCACAGCAGCGTTATCCACTCCTTCAACAAGGAGCACATCGAGTACGCGGCGACCCGCATAAAGGTATCGCGCTTCTCGATCAACCAGATAGGCTCCAACAGCCTTGGCGGCACGCTCACCAATGGCCTTAACCCGACAGCCACCCTTGGCTGCGGCACGTGGGG
>JAIRSA010000020.1 GCA_031255695.1 Eubacteriales Family XIII. Incertae Sedis bacterium
CGCGGTGTCTATGAGACGCCCGGCGGCACCATCCTCTACAAGGCGCTTTCCGCCCTTGAGAAGCTGGTCTTCGACAGGGACACGCTCAACTACAAAAACACCGTCTCACTCAAGTTCGCGCAGCTCGTCTACGACGGCCTCTGGTACACGCCCCTGCGCGAGGCCCTTTCCGCCTTCGCCGACAGCATACACAGGCCGACGACGGGCACCGTGAAGATGAAGCTCTACAAGGGGAACGCGCTGCCTGTGGCGAGCCGGTCCGTGAATTCCCTTTACAGCGAGGACTTCGCGACCTTCGGCGCGGACGAGGTGTACAGCCAGAAAGACGCGGAAGGCTTTATCAACCTGTTCTCCCTGCCCCTGAAGATAAGGGCGCTGAAAAAACAAGAAGGCGGCGAGGCATGAAACTCTGGCACGGGCGCTTCGCGAAAAGCGCGGACAAATCCACTGACGAATTCAACGCCTCGATCTCCTTTGACCAAAGGCTCTTCCGCCAGGACATAAGGGGCAGCATCGCGCATTGCAGGATGCTGGCGAGGCAGGGCATAATCCCGCGTGAGGACGCGGAGCAGATCGAGGCGGGCCTCTGCGGCATACTGTCCGACGCCGAGGCGGGCAGGATCGCCTTCGACGCCGGCATGGAAGACATACATATGGGGATAGAGGGCCTGCTCACGGAGCGCATCGGCCCTGCCGGCAAGAAGCTCCACACCGCGCGCAGCCGGAACGATCAGGTGGCGCTGGACCTCCGGCTCTATCTGAAGGACGAAATCAGCTCGATAAACGGCTCGCTGAAAACCCTGATCGGCGCCCTGCTAGGCATGGCTTCCGAAAACCAGGATGTGGCGATGCCCGGCTACACCCATCTGCAGAGGGCCCAGCCTGTGACGTTCGCCTTCCACATGCTGGCGTATTGCCAGATGTTCCTGCGCGACATAGGGCGCTTCAAGGACTGCCGCAGCCGGATGGATCAGCTGCCGCTAGGCGCCGGCGCGCTTTCGGGCACGCCGTACCGCACCGACCGCGAATATCTCAGGGCGGAGCTGGGCTTCGCCGGGATCTGCGCGAACGCCATGGACGCCGTGTCCGACCGCGATTTCGCGCTTGAGTTCCTCTCGGCGGCCTCGATCGCCATGATGCACCTTTCGAGGTTCTGCGAAGAGCTCATATTGTGGAGTTCGTCCGAGTTCTCGTTTATCGAGATGGATGACGGCTTCAGCACGGGCAGCAGCATCATGCCGCAGAAGAAAAACCCCGACGTGGCCGAGCTTATACGCGGCAAGACCGGGCGCGTGTACGGCGATCTCGCCGCCCTGCTCACCATCATGAAGGGTCTCCCGCTGGCCTACAACAAGGACATGCAGGAGGACAAGCCGCCTATATTCGACGCGGCGGACACGCTGAAGGACTGCCTCCGCATATTCACGGAGATGGTGTCGTCCATAAAGATCAATGCCCCGAATATGGAAAATGCTGCCAGGAAGGGATTCTTGAACGCCACCGACGCTGCCGACTATCTGGTGGAAAAGGGCGTCGCCTTCCGCGACTGCCACGAGATCATCGGCAGGATCGTGCTGCGGTGCATAGAGAAGGGCCAGGGCATAGAGGATCTTTCCCTCGAAGAGCTCAGGCAGTTCTCGGAGCATTTCGGCGAGGATATATACGGACGCATAGATATACGTTCGTGCATATCCGCAAAAAAATCAGAGGGTTCGGCCTCGTTCGAGAGCGTAGCCAAGCAGATCGAGGCATTCGAGGAAATATTAGAAGGGATTTGATGCTGGGCGGCGGGCGGCAAGTCCTGGCATGGCCCGGCGCACGCTGCGGCAGGCGGCGGGCGGCAAGTCCCGGCGCGGCAAGGGGGGTACCACATGTTTCTGCCAGAATTTTTCGATCTGTATAGCATAAACCTATATTCCACGACGCTCCGCCTTGTGATGGCGGTGCTGCTGGGCGGCCTTATCGGCATAGAGCGCGGCGTGCATAACAGGCCGGCAGGCTTCAGGACGCATGTGCTGGTGTGCGTAGGCGCATGCCTGGCCATGCTGACAAACCAGTTCGTGTTTCAAGGCATGACGCAGCTCGCCGACCCCACGCGGCTGGGGGCCCAGGTCATAACCGGCGTCGGCTTCCTCGGCGTAGGCACCATCCTCGTGACTGGCCGGCACAGGATCAAGGGGCTAACGACGGCTGCGGGCCTCTGGGCCTCGGCCTGCATCGGGCTAGCCGTCGGCATAGGCTACTACAGCGGCGCCATCATAGCCGCCATCCTGATCATCATCGTGCTCGCCATCTTCCCCGCGATAGAGAACAAGGTATACAACCTCTCCCGCAACATAGAGGCATACATCGAAGTCGATTCCATATCGACAATAAAGCCGCTGCTTGCGTCAATACGCAACAGCGGCGTGGATGTGTACGATGTGCATTATGGCTCGGACTCGCTCATAACGGGCTCTGCGGGGCTGCACATATCTATGCGCATACCCAAGGGCATGCGCCCAGGGGAGATAATCGAAAACATAGGCCGGCACGAAGGCGTCTCGCTCATAGAAGAACTGTGATGGGCGGCAAGGCCGCACCCGCGCTGCGATGGGCGGCGCCCTGCGTACGCGACGAAAGCCCTCTGCCTTGCGCCGCACCCGCGCTGCGATGGGCGCACGGCCGCCTGTGCGGCCGGCATGCGCTTAGATCAGGGCAGACTATCAGACGGGGTACACCATGTCCTCCTCATGCAGCAGTTCCGAATCTATCATGTAGTTGCGGGCGTTCCTGTACTGGAAGAATTTCATCGCAGGCTCAGGGAACATGGCGCCTGTCAGCACATCCTCGTCCTGCTCTATATACTGGGCGAATTCCTTCTTCGTCCTCTCCAGCTCCGGCTCCAGCAGATCCGCGGGCCTGACGCTTATGCGCTCCTCGCTGCCTAGGATCTTCTCGACTATCTCCGCGCTTATCGGGACGGCGGTCCGCCCGTACATCCCCCTCACCAGCTGTTTGACCTCATTCGGCACCATCTTGTAGCGCTCCCCGGTCAGCACGTTCAGCACCGCCTGCGTGCCGACGATCTGGCTCGACGGGGTGACAAGCGGCGGGAATCCCAGATCCTCCCTCACCCTCGGCACCTCTTTCAGCACGTCGTCAAACTTGTCCATGGCGTTCGACTCCTTGAGCTGCGACACGAGGTTAGAAAGCATGCCGCCAGGCACCTGGTAGACAAGGGTGTTGATATCGACGCCCATGAGCTTGGGATCGAGCAGCCCGTCCAATATGTACTTCTCCCTGATCGGCCTGAAATGCTCGGCGATCTTGTTCAGCAGGCCGAGATCGACCCCCGTGTCATATTCCGTACCCCTGAAGGCGTACACCATGGATTCCGTAGAAGGCTGGGAAGAACCTTCCGCAAACGGCGACACGGCCGTGTCTATTATGTCGGCGCCCGCCTCCACCGCCTTCATATACGTCATGCTGCCCAGGCCGCTCGTGGCGTGCGTGTGGATCTCGACAGGTATTTTGAGCGCGGCCTTCAGCTCCTTCACAAGCCCGTATACATTGTAGGGATCCAGCAGACCGGCCATATCTTTGATGCAGAACGAGTCCGCGCCCATGCCCTCTATCTCGCGGCCGAGCTTTATGAACACCTCGTTGGTGTGGACAGGGCTTATCGTGTACGAAACGCAGCCCTGCGCATGGCCCCCGTATTTTTTGCAGGCCTCGATGGAGCTTTTGAGGTTGCGCGTGTCGTTGAGCGCGTCGAATATCCGTATTATGTCGATCCCGTTCTCGATGGACTTTTTGACGAACTCGTCGACCATATCATCCGCATAATGCTTGTAGCCGAGCAGGTTCTGCCCCCTGAGCAGCATCTGCAGCCTGGTATTTTTGGCCTCTTTCCTTATTGCCCTGAGCCGTTCCCATGGGTCTTCGTTCAGGAAGCGCACGCAGGCATCGAATGTGGCGCCGCCCCACACCTCAAGCGCATGGTAGCCGGCCCCGTCCATCAGTTTGAGCACAGGAAGCATCTCTTCGGTGGTCATCCTCGTTGCTATCAGGGACTGATGCCCATCGCGAAGCACGGTTTCAGTTATTTTTGCCATATTGTATCATTCCCCGCTATTCGGCGCCGATCAGGTTATTGTACCAGACAAGCGCATTCACGTAAGCGCCATAGATGTCCGACGCCTTCAGATCCCTTATTATGAGCACCCTTGACACGCTGTTCCAGTTCGCGGCCTCGTAATTCAGCATGAAGCGGTATATCTCCGCATAGGCGCCGCTGCAGTCGGAAAGCGCGCTGTAGATCTCGTCGGACACGCGCACAAGCTTCAGGGCCTCCTCCAGCGGCATGTCCAGTATGGCGTCGAGCACGGAGAACAGCCCCATGAGGAACATGCTCTGCGCTTCGGCCTTCATGCCGAAACATTGCGCGAGCTCCTCGGCGAACTTCGCCCGGATCAGCGCCAGGCGCGTCACCTCGCCCGGCCTGTCGGCCCCCAGGAGCTTGGCCACGGCAGTCGTCACCCACTTGCTCACCTCGGACTGCCCAAGTATGACGACGGCCTGATTGATCGTCTTGATCTTCTCCTTGAGCGCGAAATACGCGGAGTTCACGAGGCGCAGGAGCGAGACGGTCAATGCGGGATCCTTCTGTATGACATCCGCGAGATGCCCGAACTCAAACCCCTCGTCCCTGACCATATTCATGAGGTTGATGAGGTTGGCCTGCAGAGGCGACACATCATGCCTGCCCTTAGTGAGCGGCGTCCTGTAGAAGCGCCCCTCGTACATGCCCTTGCGCTTTGAGCTGATGTCCTTGAAAATCTCGCTGTTATCTATATGGGTATACACGTCCTGGCAGGCCTTGGCCCACCCCGCCGCCCGGATCCTGCGCCGGACATCCTCCGCCGCCTCCCAGCTGCGGCTGTCGTAGAAGATGTAGTCGCATAATTCCAGCAGCGGCGCCAGCTTCTCCGGGGACCTGATTTTCTGGCAGCCAAAACGGTAGCCAAATGACTTCAGGCGCGACATATTGCCCGTGTACTGCCCCGGATCCGCTATCTCGGAGCCGTCGATCATGAAAACTATTTTTTCCTCCGGCTGCCTACACTGGCTCTCCAGCCGGCCGAGAAGCATATATTTGGTGATCGGCACGAAGATCGGCTTGCCCATGGTAAGGGCTTCCAAGCTTACCATATTCAGCATCTCCAGCGGGTGCGCTATCATCGCCCCGTCAAGCATGCTCGCCCTCGCGCCGTCGAGGATCTCATTCCCTTTGCGGTAACGGAAATAGTATGCCTGCACCGCTATGCCCTCATCGAACAACGGTACAGGTACTATCAATAAGTTCATATTCTAATACCCCCTTCTTGCCGCTTTGTCTGCCGCCCCCAATGGCCGTTCGGATAATTCCACTATTTTCAGTATACCGCCTTCTCTAATATATTACAACTATTAGAATGATTTTTTTGTTTATGCATTTTGCGGCCGAGGCAATATGCCCTATACCGCCCGTTAATCGAAATGCGGCTTAAATCCGCCAAATATGCCGCGATTTGGGATCAGGCGCGCTTGTCGCCTTCGATCTGCAGTTCCACGACGCTGCCGCCCGCATATTTCTCCCGCAGCTTCGGCTTTTCTATCTTTCCGGTGGGGTTCCTTGGGACCTTGTCGAATATCACCTGCCTAGGGCGTTTGTATCTAGGCAATTCCATGGAAAATTGAAGTATCTCCTCTTCCGACGACTCCCTGTCGGGCTTCAGCTCCACTATGGCAGCCGCGATCTCGCCCAGCCTGTGATGCGGCAGGCCTATCACCGCCACGTCCTTGACCTTTTCGAATTTCCGCAGGAAGTCTTCGATCTGCACAGGATATATGTTCTCGCCCCCGCTTATTATGACATCCTTTTTCCTGTCGACGAGATATATAAACCCGTCTTCGTCCTCCCGCGCCATGTCGCCGGTATGCAGCCACCCGTCCTTGAGCACGGCGCCCGTGGCCTCCTCGTCGTTGTAATAGCACTTCATCACTCCGGGGCCCGACACCGCCAGCTCGCCCACGTCGCCGCGCTTCACAGGCGCGCCCGCCTCGTCAATGATCTTTGTGCGCCACCCATGCCCGGCCTTGCCGATGGCGCCGACCTTGCTGATATTCTCCACGCCCAGATGTACGGCGCCCGGCCCTATCGATTCCGAAAGCCCGTAATTCGTGTCGTACTGGTGATCTGGGAAATAATGGAACCAACGTTTGATGAGGCTTGGCGGCACGGGCTGCGCCCCTATGTGCATGAGCCTCCACTTCTTGAGGTCGTAGTCGCCCAGCTCGACTTCGCCGCATTCGATCGCGTCCAGTATGTCCTGGGCCCACGGCACCAGTAGCCATACGATGCTCGCGCCCTCCCTTGACGCCGCGTCGAGTATCCATTTGGGGTTCACCCCGCGCAGGATCACCGCCTTGCTGCCCGAAACAAGGCTGCCGAACCAATGCATCTTGGCCCCTGTATGGTACAGCGGCGGTATGCACAGGAAAATATCGTCCCTGGTCTGCCCATGGTGCTTCTGCTCCGTGACGCAGGCAGACACGAGATTGGCGTGCGGGTGCAGTATGGCTTTGGGGAATCCGGTCGTGCCGGACGAATAGTATATGGCTGCGTCTTCCTCGTCAGAAAGGCTTATGCCGGGCGCATCCTCCGGCATGGCGCTGGATGCGTCCTCATAGCTTTCGGCGAAGCCTGGTTTTTCGCTGCCCACATAAAAGATGTTCCTGACTTCGGGGATCGTGCCGATTATGGCTTCCATACGCTCCACGAACTCCTCGCCGAATATCAGCGCAGACACATCGGCCAGACCAAGGCAGTATTTGATCTCTTCTGCGGTGTAGCGGTAATTGAGCGGGACCACCGTGGCCCCGGATTTCAGGATCCCGAAATATATGGGGAGCCATTCGATGCAGTTCATGAGAAGCAGGGCTACCTTGTCGCCTTTCGAAAAGCCGCGGCTTTTGAGCAGGTTGGCGGTCTGGTTGGCCTTCCTGTCGAACTCGCCCCAAGTCATGGTCTTCCTGTATCCGTGGACATGCGCGACCTCGACAAGCGTATACTCCTTCCATGACAGTTCGCCATCGTCCAGCGCCTCCGGGTTGATCTCTATAAGGCTTGTTTCATCTTCGTACTCTCTTGCGTTTCTTTCGAGAAATTCTGTTATCGGCATCTTCCACTCCTTCCAATTCCTGCTGCCATAGTTTACCCGATGCTCGCTGGCCCGTAGGCCACGCTGCCCGGCAGTATCCCTCCCCCTTGCCATGTCATGGTTTTGCCCCTGGCGCAAGTGTCTCGCGCAATATATCCATCACCGGCGCGATCTCTATCGGCTTGGCGATATATCCGTCCACGCCTATGCCCTCGCCGCCGTCCACGCCTGTGCCCTCGCCACCGTCCTCGCCTGTGCCTTCTCCGCCGTCCATGCCCTCCATACGCGGGCCCATGGCGATGATCGGCACGGATCTCGCGTCGGCCCGCCACAGCCTCCTGATGCGGCGCACGGTCTCATACCCGTCAATGCCCGGCATCTGCGTATCTATGAATATCAGGCTGTAATGCCCTTCTGGCGAATCCATGAAGCGCGTTATGGCTTTCTCGCCGTTCTCCGCCTCGTCCACCTCTGCCTGCGTGTCCTTGAGCAGCTCGATCATGATCAGGCGGTTTATCTCTATATCCTCGACGATCAGTATCCGCTTGCCCGCAAGCATGGGGGGCTTGATCCCCATCCCCCCCGCCGGCGCCCCGCCGCCGGGCCTCGTCTTGGGCATGGCCAGGGCGAAGTCGAAGACGCTGCCCGCGCCTGGTGTGCTCCGGGCCACTATGTCGCCGCCCATGCGCCGCACGATCTCCTGGCTCAGCGCAAGCCCCAGCCCTGCGCCGCCTGTCCCGTCCTGCGCGTATGGATCGGCGCTCTCGAAGGCGACGAACAGCTTGGCCATCTGCGGCTTGCTTATGCCGATCCCGCTGTCCGCAACCGAAAAGGTGACGGTCAGGGAGTCTTCCGACTCCTTGTCCACATTCAGGGTGAAGTCTATCCTCCCCCCCTCCGGCGTGAACTTCACCGCGTTCATGAGCAGGTTCCCCAGCACCTGCTTCAGGCGCTCCCGGTCACCAATCACCTTCTGCCCGGCCAGGCCGCTGAAATCCGCCGCGAAAAGGACCTTGCCCTCCTCGCAGCGCACGTCTGCGGCGGCCTCTATCTCTTTCATGGCGTCAAGCAGCACGAAGGGCTCTTCCTTCAGCGCGAATTTGCCGGATTCTATGTCCGACATGTCGATCACATTGCACAGTATCTCTTCCAGGCGGGCGGAGGCGCGCCTTATCTCGCCGAAGCGCGCGCTTCCCGCGGCGCCATCCCCTTCCTCCATGGCAGTCAGCCCGTCGATGGCGCACAGGTGCGCGTTTATCTCCTGGGCGGCGCGGGCCAGGAACTCGCCCTTGGCCTGCGAGGCCGCCTGGGCCCTCCGCGAGGCCTGGGCCGCCGTGCGCGCCTTGTCCTCAAGCGCCTTGGACCGCTCTGCCACCGCCCCCTCGAAATGCTTGGAGGCCTTGCGCCTCATTATGATGGCGGCCAGCAGGAACGCGGCCAGCAGGCACAGGAGCAGTGCCGCGCAGTAGGCCCATAGGGCGCCCGCCTCGGCGACCTTGGGCGCATAGTCGAACGCGTTGCCGGCCCATCTGCCGGCAATCCCGTCAATATCGACATATTCCAGCGCCTTGCCCATTATGGAGCACAGTATTTCTTCATTTTCGTTGAAGCAGAATGTCGGGCTGTCCGCGCCGTCGAAGGCCATGCTGGCCTTGAGGCCGCGCCTGCCCATGTGGTCCACGGCTTCGAGCAGCCGGCCCTCCGTCGCCATCAGCAGCTCTATCTCCCCGCTTTCAAGCGCATCGAAGGCCTCTTCGTACAGGCTGTACTGGACAGTGCCTTCGTGCCCTGGGAACCAGCGCCCGAAAGCGCCCTCGCCGGCCGAGCCTTCCACTATGCCCACCTTGGCGGCCAGCACCTCGCCGGCGCCCACATCAGGATGCCCTGACAGCGACAGCAGGGCATAGCGGTCCCTGTAATGCGGCCGTTCGGCCAGTATATACCGATCCGCCGCCCTGTCCGCCTCGGACATGAAGGACACGTCGCCTTCGTCGAGCATGCGGCCCAGCTCGTGCCATTTGTCGGCCTCGCTGTTGATCTGCTTGAACCGCAGCCCCGTGATGGCCTCAATCTCGGCCAGCACGTCGAAAACCGTCCCGCGCCATTCGGCAGCGGCCTCGTCGTAGTAGCTGACAGGGTAGCTGTCGCCCCGCGCGATGAAGGGTATGGGCGCCTTCCTGTATCTGCGGCTTTTTATGTACTGCTGCTCAGCCTGGCTGAGCCCTCCCTCGAACTTGTGGCTCACGTACTGCCTGCGGCCCTCGCTGTGCATCTCCGCCAGCCGGCGCTTGCCGTCCCCGTCAAGGGCCTTATGGACTATGGAGATCACGGGCGCCAGCTCCGGATCCTTGGCGGAAAGCGCGGCCGGCACATATACGGCCGGCGAGAACGCCTTCACGTCGAGGCCCTTATAGGCGCCGAATGCCAGCTCCGAAGCGCCATCGTCGAAAAACGCGTCCAGCCTCCCGTCCATGAGCATCGCGAAGGCTTCTTCAAGGCTGTATATGAAGCTGCCCTCGAAACCTTCCTCTATATAGGGCGCCACGGCGGCATAGACCGCGCCGCCGCTCAGGAAACCATACCGCAGCGGCTCTTCTTCCGTCGCCTCGCGCGCCGGCCCCGCCGGGCGCGTGACCCGGACAGCGCGTTCCGCTATGGGCCCGGTGGAGATGTACCCGCTTGCCCATGCCGCGCCGGGATCCTGATCCATGCGGCGCGGCACCCTGCCCTTCAGCCGCTCCGGGGCAAGCTCCCCAGTAAAATCTATCTCATATGATTCCATCCCCTCGGCCAGCCCGTCCCAGCTGAACACGGCCGGCTCGAAGCTGATGCCGAAGAGCCCTGTCAGCCAGCTGCAGAACATGGCGGAAAAGCCCTCTATGGCGCCATCGCTGCCGTAGAAGGCCTCTGGCGAGAGGCTCACGGCGTATACGAAGCTGCCGCGCCGCGATTTAAGGCTTTCCACAGCGGCGATCTCATCCTCGCCGACTCCGGGGACATCCCGGTAGGACGCATATTCCGGGTACGCCGCAAGGGGCGGCTCTTCCGCGCTGGCCTCCTGCGGGCATCCAAGCGCCGCGAAAAAGACGGCGGCAGCCATCAGTATTGCCCCCCATCCGCCGGCGCCGCGCCGGGCTAGCCTAGGCCATCCCCGCATCATCGG
The DNA here is from genome assembly GCA_031255695.1 of Eubacteriales Family XIII. Incertae Sedis bacterium. Classification (GTDB taxonomy): domain Bacteria; phylum Bacillota; class Clostridia; order Peptostreptococcales; family Anaerovoracaceae; genus JAISED01. The sequence goes on from JAIRSA010000020.1 coordinate 10,348, forward strand.
CCGCAGGGATCCCATAAGCTCCATAAGGGGGCGGTGCACGGCAGAAACATCTTGCTTACGTGTCAGCATAATACCCTCTGGTGCCCCGGCTTCAGTTCCGGGCGCAGTATAATGACAAATCCGAACCTCTTCCTTTCAGGAAAAAGCCCGGATTGTCTGTAAATGGCACTCCCGAGATGATTCGAACATCCGACGCACGGTTTAGGAAACCGACGCTCTATCCCCTGAGCTACGGGAGCATGACATGGCAAAACCTGAAGAAGCCGCCTGTCTCAGGGCCTTTATGCCCCATCCAGTTTATTCGCACTTTTACATTATAAGCTATCATGGCGGTTTAGCGCAAGTACGAATTATAAAAAAACGGCAAAAAAATGGTTTGCTGAATAAGATACTCGCTGATTTCAAAGCGCTGGGATATGAAATTAGCTGCCAACCGTACCATGCCGAGCATTACGGTGTCCCGCAGACTCGTGAACGCGTTTTTATCGTTGGCACAAAGGCCGGAAAACCGGCATTTACGCCGCCGCCCATTACTGCAGCCGAACCGATAACTGCCCAACAGGCGATAGGGGACCTCGAAGGACATCCGAAAGACCGCGAGTTTTCGCATATTTGGAGTTTGGCGAACGCAAGCGGGGAGCAAGGGAACCGTCGTCTGATAGCGGACAGGCCAGGTTATACCATTCGCGCCGAATGCCACGGCAATATTCAGTTCCGCTACTCGTTGCCACGCCGCATTTCAATGCGCGAGGCGGCACGCATACAATCGTTCCCTGACACTTTCCGTTTCCCCGGAAAACTCCGTGAAACGGAAATGCAAATCGGAAACGCCGTACCGCCTGTCCTCGCGTGGCACGTCGCAAAAGCAGTCGAACCGCTGATTGAGAGGGGAAGCGTGTGATGGAGGTGGCGACGGATGAGGGGATCGCTGCCTGCGCTGAAGAGGGCGAGGTGTTCTCGGCGATCATGCTGATATATGGCAACGCCAGCATGGCGGCCAGCCAGTTCATGTACGTGATCAGGAAGCAGCGCAAATGGGTCGTCGCGTGGTAGCCGCCGCCTAGACACTGCAGTGGGATCAAAGCGGCGATCAGGACAAGGCTTTCGGGAAGCATGCCGACGGGCACAGCCGTGGCGATGATCGCGGCTGTGTTCACCAGCGGAAACAGCACTGACTCCAGCCCATATTCATATATGTCCCGGTCATCCTCCGGGACAATGCCCTCGGCAACCCAATACCCTACGATTTTTCCGATGAGGGTGTCAAACATATGATTTCCTTACTATCACTATTTAGCAGTGCGGCTTCCCGCCTGAAGTCCCGCCGGCCGCTGTATCTGCCGTCCCCACACGCGTGATGCCGCGCCGTTTTCGGCTTTCGGCCCTGCCGCAGCTTCCTTGGCCGTCTCCCGTGTCTGCGCCCCTGCCGTAGCCCTCTTGATAGCAGCGGAATCCGGCAGCGCCAAGGGCAACAGGATACGTGTCTCGAAGACACTTGCTGTGTGGGAGCGCATGACGTGGCCGCTGTATCTGTTGACTGCAGCATCCACATGCAGCAGTCCGATACCGTGGGCCAAGGGCCCCTTTGCGCTTACGTAGCGTTCGCCATCGCGGATCAGCTTTCCGCTGTAGCTGTTGGCTACGGACAGTAGCAGGTTCTTGCCATTTATCCTGAATGAAAATGTTATGAACCGCTCCATGCTGCTGCGTTCCGTGTTGCCGTGTTCCATGCGCTCACAGGCTTCGACGGCGTTGTCGATCAGATTGCCGGCGATAACGCACATATCATAGTCTTCGACACATATATCCCTAGGGTATTCGGAAAAGATTTTTACCCGGATGCCATGGGCCTGGGCCTTGTAAAGTTTGGAGTTGACGACAGCATCGAGGGCAGGGTTTCCGGTCCGGATCAAAGGCGCACAACGCGGGGCCTGCGCGGCGCTGTCTGCGGCGCGATTGACGAAGTCTACTAGCCTAGAGGTTTCGGCATTTTCAGCCAAACCCCGCAGGGCGATAAAGATGTTGGCGGAATCATGCATTTTTGCACGCATATCCTCTTGGGCCGCGCCTATGATCTCAGGAAAACCCGATTTCAATCCCTCATGCTCCAGCCGGGTTTTAAGCTCTATATTTGCTAGCTCTTTGCGGGCTAGCTGGTCATATAGAAGAAATGCTGACAGCACCAGCAGAAACAGGCATACTGCAGCCAAAGCAGGTATATGGGCATCCAAAAGGTTGGATGGCGGATGTGCCATATACAGGCGCACGATGAAAAGGACGGCGTAGCTGGCTAACGCCGCCCCGCAAAGCATTAAGCTAGCTTCTCGGCCCATACGCGAAAAGGCAAGATGTTTCTCCGCGCCTGCATGCACATGCGCGAGAGCGAATAAGACCAGGAGTTGGAAGGCCTTGATGATGACGATGGTCCAAAAACGCGAGGCGTCCTGCGTGAACGAGGTATGCGCTATGCTGGTGGACATAATGGCCGCGCCCAGCCAAGCCCCTATGAGTGTGGTCCCAATTATGAGGCCATCAAGGATCAGAACACCGAAAGCTTTCTGCAGCCAAGAACCATGCTTAAAGGCGGCAAGAAAGGCCACTGCGATGGCAATGTAAACAAGGCTGTATACAGGCACTGGAAAGCTGCCAAGGGTGGCGGCAAGCCCCCAGCACACCAAGACGCCCCATGCCAGGCACTGCGGCCACATCTGCCTACGTTTTGAGTCGAATCGCTTATGCAGAAAATATATGCAGCCCAGGCTTTCGATCATAATTGCCATGGCCTCTATGGCGATCCATTTATTATCCATATGGTAGCACCGCAGGGAAATGCTTTAAATATTCTGTGCGCACATTCGCATATCGGCTACGGCTTATCGGCAGATTGGTCTCGTCTGAGAGAATGGCAAAGTTTTTGCGCAGAATATTTATCTTTAGCACATTCACTATCACTGAGCGATGGCAGCACACAAATATGCACGGCAAGATGCCCAGGAACTCATCTATCGTCATACGAGTGCTTCGGGTGCCACTGTGCGCATGCACTGCCGCATAGTGATTCTGCATATCGATATATAGGATGCTGTGGAGGGGTAGCCGGACGAACCCGTCCGCGGTGCGGATTACCAGCGATTCTTCTTCTAGGCGGCGGTGTATCAAGGCGGCCTTGTCCAGTTCATGCCATAGGCGATCAGGCTGAACGGCTTTTTGCAAATAATTCAAGGCACTGACATCATAGCCGTCACTGATGAAATCGTTAAAGGCTGTTATGAATAGTAGGATCATATTCTGATCCGTTTTCCTTATATACCTTGCCAGCTGCATGCCATCCATGCCGTC
>JAIRSA010000026.1 GCA_031255695.1 Eubacteriales Family XIII. Incertae Sedis bacterium
TCCGCCGGGCGCAGCCCGTAGGCCACAAAGTGGGCGAATGGGCAGCGGGCGTAGCGTTCAAGCCCCGAAGGGCTCAGCCTTATTACTGTGGCAGCGGCTTCAGGCATCCCGGCATCCGAAGCCGCGACAGCCCCAGCGCCCTCGCGCGGCACGCCATCTGGAGCCGCGATGGTCCCAGCGGCTTCAGGCATCCCGGCATCCGAAGCCGCGACAGCCCCAGCGCCCTCGTGCGGCACGCCATCCGGAGCCGCGCCAGTCCCTGGCTCTGCGGCATTTGCCCTCGGCTCTGCGGTGTTTGCCCCCGGCGCTGCGGCGTTTGCGCCGTAGCCGTAAAGGCGCTTCACATATTCGCGCCCTATGCGCTCGCGCCTGTTCGTGAACAGTATGCCCGCTTCTATGGGCTTCAGCTTCTCTGGCGCGTTCTGCCTGAACCAGCCCAGGGCGTTCAGCCACACTGCGTCCGCCAGCGGCGCCCCCAGGGGCGTGACCCCTTCAGCCGCCTGCCCGGCTCGGCCTGGTGGCGCCTGAGCCCCCTCCGGCCCGGCTGGCGCAGGCCTTTCGGCCACCTGCCGGGCTTGCCCTTGTGGCGCCTGCGCCACCGCGTCCGCCGCAGCCGCTTTAGCCACCGGGCCGGCGCGGTCCGCCATCTCTCTGAGGGCGGCTGTGAGATGCACGAGCGCGCCCTCCTTGGCGCCGATCAGCTCCAGCGCCTCGCCGCTGCTGCGCAAGTCCTTACGCACGCCGTTCTCCGGAAACATCTTCCTCAGCTTCTCGAAGATCAGCGAAGGCCGCAGCTCGCCACCATCCGGGTCTGAGGCCGAATAGCTCATCCACAGGCGCCGATCCACCCTGGAAAGGTTCCTGTATATCGCCAGCTGCTCCTCCTCGGCCCGCAGGGCGTCGAGCTTGCCCACCATCTTCCCGCCCCGGAAAATCCTGGCGCGCTCATCGTCGTTCAGCAGCCCGTCGCCGCTGCCGCTTGCAGGGAGCACGCCGTCGTTCGCGCCCAGCACGAACAATGTGTCCACCCTCCCGGTCCTGGTCCGCTGCATGGTGCCGATCAGGATCTGGTCATTCGTGGTGGGGATCATGCCTATCTCTATATTCTCCAGGCCGGCCGCCAGCAGGCCCGAATAGTCCTCCCTGGACAGCTTGGCATCGCCCAGCACGGCGACCATCTGATCGAATATCTCCACGATCTGCGCCCATACCTGCGACAGCTCGTCAGCCCTTTCGGCATGCCCCGCCTCCCTGAACGTGCCCGCCTGGCATTCCAGCTTCTCCGGCAGCCGCGCCTCATCCCGCAGGAAGAGATAGAGCGCCCGCGTCCGCCCCTCCACCGAGCGCAGGCCGGATATCACATCAATAAATTTCATTATATGGGATACTATGGCGCCCCTCGCCGCGTTGAGCCTCTCAAGCCGGCCGCCGGGGCCGCCTTCCGCCTGCGTCGCGGGGATCTCATATGGGCTGAGCCGTTCGAATTCGCGTGTCCACCCGCCCTTGCCCCTTATGCGGTATCTCACCGCATATTCGTCAAGCAGCTCGCACTGGGCGGGATCGAGCGGCGACATGCCCGTCTTCATCAGCCTGAGCACATCCTCCGTGCGCCAATTGCCGGCCGCTATGTCCATCAAAGCGGCAATATATTCGAGCACGGGGTTGTGGAGCAGGTTCTTCCGCTTGTCCATGAACACTGGCAGCCCATATTCCGAAAAGACCCGCTTTATGACAGCGCCCCGCTTCTCAAGATCGTTGCAGATAACGGCTATGTCGCGGTACCGGCATCCGCAGTCGCGGATCAGGCGCGTTATCTCCGCCGCCGCGCTCTCGGCCTCGGCATAGTAGTTCGCGGCGCTGAGCAATGTCAGTTCAGGAGCCTCCCCCCTGTACACGCTGTAGGGATAGCTGAACAGCTCCCTCTCTATATGGGAAAGCGCCGGCGGCCTGGCCCGCAGCTCCGCCCCCAGGGCGCAGATGTCATGGACCTCGCAGCGTATGCCGCTCTCGCCGGCGCTCGCGCGGAGCGAGGCGATCAGCCTCTGCGTGATCCGGAATACATCGCCGTCCCTATAAAAAGGCGCGGCTTCCGCCCGCGCGCCCGCCGATGACGCGCCAGCTCCCGCCTGCACACCGACCCTGCGTGCGCCAGCCGATGGCGCAGCGGCTTCCGCCTGTTCGCCCTCCCTGCGCCCGCCAGCCGATAGCGCAACAGCCCCCGCCTCGCGCCCGCCCGACGATGCCGCGCCAGACCCCGCCCGCGCGCCCGCCGGGGGCACGGACGTGAGCATGATATTGAGCCCCCTCGCGCAGGAGGCCAGCGCCTTTATTATATCGATGTCTTTAGGGCTGAAATAGTCGAAACCATACATCCAGACGATGCTGTCCCTTACCAGGCGGGATTTCGGCAGCTTGGCCATGAAGCACATCAGATGCTCCTCGCTGTCCATGTATTTCCCATGCGTCAGGGCTTCGTAGCTGCTGTATATCATGGAGATGTCGGCGAGCTTCCGTTTCAGCACCGGCTGCCCTTCGCCCTCGCACAGCCCCCTGACATCGTCCGGCGAGATATTGTGCAGCTTCATTTCGGAAATGAGATCATTCATCATTTCCGCCAATGCCTTCACCCCTTGCGCCCCGGTGAACGATTCAAGCTCTTCGATCCTCTGCCTGATGATGGCGGAAAGCAGCATATGGCGCCCGTTGCGCCCTATGGGCACGCGGCCGTCCTCGCCGGCCTCGCCGAACACCCGCTGCCTGAGCCTGGAGAGGCTTATGATCTCAAGCTCCATGAAGCCCTCATGCCCAAGATAATGAAAAGCGCCGCGCTCAGCCTCCAAAGTGAACTGGTCAGGCACGATAAGCAATATCCTGCCATCCGCGTCACCGGCTTCGCGCAGCGTCCCAATCCCTTGCCCGACGAGCGAGAACAGGAATGCCTCTTTGTCTATGTCTTCCCTTCCGCAGTAGATATTCAACATGCCAGACCCCACCGCTCAAACACTGCTTGCTTTTATGGGCGGCCCTGCCCGCCGCCGCTCCTCTGGCCGGCTGCCCCGCTGCCGGTATTACTCATACCCCCTAGGGTTGTTCTTCTGCCATCTCCACGAATCGGCGCACATCTCGTCAATATCGTAGACGGCGCGCCATCCCAGCTCGTTCTTCGCCTTCGACGCGTCCGCGAAGCAGCAGGCGATATCGCCGGGCCGCCTCGCCACGACCTTGTAGGGTATCTTCTTGCCGCAGGCCTCGGAGAAGGCCTTGATGACCTCCATGACGCTGTAGCCCCTGCCGGCGCCCAGATTGTAGATCAGGCAGCCCTCGCTCACGCCCCCCTTCTTCCCCGACAGCTTCTTGAGCGCGGCCACATGGCCCCTGGCCAGATCCGTCACATGTATATAGTCCCTCACGCCCGTGCCGTCCGGCGTGTCGTAGTCATTGCCGAATACCTTCAGCTCGTCGAGCTTGCCGACGGCCACCTGCGCGATATAGGGGACCAGATTGTTCGGGATCCCCCTTGGGTCCTCGCCTATGAGCCCGCTCCTATGCGCACCTATCGGGTTGAAATAGCGCAGCAGCACGGCATTGAAGCTGTGATTCGCGACCCCGCAGTCCTGTAGGATCCGCTCTATCATCAGCTTGGTGTGCCCATAAGGGTTCGCGGCGCTGAGCGGGTATTCCTCCTTGATCGGCACGATCTCAGGATCGCCGTATACCGTCGCCGAAGAAGAAAACACAATATTCTTCACGTTGAATTTTTTCATGGCGTTGAGTATAGAGAAGGTACAGCCGAGATTGTTCATATAGTAGGCCAGTGGCTTCAGCACGCTCTCGCCGACTGCCTTCAGCCCAGCAAAGTGCATGACCGCGTCGATGTCCGGATAATCCCAGAACAGCTTCTCGGTAGCTTCCACGTCACATAGATCGAGCTTGATGAAATTGGGCCGTTTCCCCGTAATCTCCCCTATCCGGTCAATAGCCTTGCTGCTTGAATTCGAGAGGTTGTCCGCAACCAGCACGTCATACCCTGCTTCAATCAATTCGACGCATGTATGGCTCCCAATGTAGCCTGCGCCCCCGCTGACCAGTATCATAGTTATCTCTCCTTGCGTTTGTCCTTCAGCCGCGCAGCGATCACCCTGTCACGGCCCCCCAGATCCTTCAATACCTTGATATCCGCGAAATTCTCCTCCATGCCCGGAAGCTTGGCGACTGCCTCCGCTTGATCATACCCAATCTCTAGAAAAATCATCCCCTTTTTTTTCAAATAAAGATGTGCGCCCTCCAATATCCTCCTGAATATGTCAAGCCCGTCTTCCCCGCCGTCGAGCGCTATGGCGGGCTCGTGCTCCCGGATCTCCCGCTGGAGCCCGGCCATGTCCCCGCTCCGTATATACGGCGGGTTCGATATGATGATATTGAATTTCGCGCCTGCGAAGCCCGGCCTCAGGGCGCTGAACACATCGCTCTCGATGAACTTTATCCTGCCCGCCACGCCCACAGCGGCGGCGTTCTTCTTCGCGGCCGCCAAAGCCCCCTGGCTTATGTCCACGGCCGTGGCCTTCAGATCGTCTATATGCCTACACAGGCTAACGGCTACCGCGCCGCTCCCGGTCCCGATGTCGAGGGCCTTCCAGCCGCCCGCCGGCGCCTTGGCGCCCTTCATGAAATCGATGGCCGCGGTGGCCAGCGTCTCCGTGTCCAGCCTAGGTATGAGGACCCGCTCGTCCACCTCGAACCGTATGCCCATGAATTCCTGCCCGCCCGTGATGTATTGGAGCGGCTTCCTGGACGCCCGCGTGTCGACCAGCTCAAAATACGCCTCGCAGCTTTTTTCAGACAATATGTCGTTCCAGCGGAAAAACAGCTTGCCCCTGTCAAAGCCCATCATAAAGCAGAGCAGTTCCTCCGCATGCAGCCTACACTCGTCGCAGCCCGCTTCAGACAGGCATGCTTCTGCAATTTTCAGTATTTCCTTGACTTCAAGACTCATTTCCACCCCGCATCGGCATGCCGCCTGCCGGCCACATCCGCCTACGCAGGCTTCCTGCCGGCACGGGCCTTCCGCCTGATGCCTGCCGCCTGCGCCTACATAAATCTATCGTTCCTTTCCAGCACCTTGCGTATGACCTGTATGAAGTCCGCATTGGACTTTGTATGCGCAAGATGGTCTATGATGAGCTCCGTGACCTCCTGCGTCCCCAGGTTCGCCATGGCCCTGCGCATTATCCAGATGGCTTCCAGCTCATCCTGATCCATAAGGAGATCTTCCCTCCTGGTCCCCGATTTGTTGAGGTTGATGGCCGGGAATATCCGTTTTTCCGAAAGCTTCCTGTCAAGGTGGAGCTCCATGTTGCCCGTCCCCTTGAACTCTTCGAAGATGACGTCGTCCATCCTGCTGCCCGTCTCTATGAGGGCCGTGGCCAATATGGTAATGCTGCCGCCCTCTTCCATCTTCCTCGCGGCGCCGAAGAACTTCTTCGGCTTGTGCAGCGCCCCAGGGTCAAGGCCGCCCGAAAGCGTCCTGCCCGATGGCGGCACCACGAGGTTGTAGGCCCTTGCGAGCCTCGTTATGCTGTCCAGCAGTATCACGACATCCTTGCTGTGCTCCACAAGCCGCTGCGCCCTGGCCAGCACCATTTCCGCGACCTTCACATGGTTCTGCGGCTGCTCGTCGAATGTGGAATATATGACCTCGCCGCTGATGGAGCGCTGCATGTCTGTCACTTCTTCAGGCCTTTCGTCCACCAGCAGGACTATCAGCTCGATTTCGGGATGCAGTTTCTCGATGGTGTTGGCGACCTTCTTGAGCAGTATCGTCTTGCCCGCTTTCGGCGGGGCCACGATCAGGCCCCTCTGCCCCTTGCCGATGGGCGCCACCAGGTTGATGAGCCTCATCGAGAGGTCCCGCGTGGCGTCCTCAAGGTTCAGGCGCTCCTTCGGGAATATAGGCGTCAGGTCGTCGAAATCCGGCCTTTCTATCGACACCTTGAGTTCGTCGCCGTTGACTTTGAACAGGTAGAGCAGTGCGCCGAAGCGCTCGCCCTCGTTGGGCCTGCGCGCCACGCCGTTGATCTTGTCGCCCGTCTTCAGGTTGAATCTCCGTATCTGTGAAGGCGAGACGTATACGTCCTTCTCGCTTGTCAGGAAGTTGTGGAAACGCAGGAAGCCGAAACCGCCTTCGGCGATCTCCAGTATGCCGTCGACCTCGTAGCGGTCCTTCCTGTTTTCGAAGTCGTTTACGTCGGCTTTCCTGCCTTCGCCTTCCGCAGCCTCCGCGGCGCCGGCCTTTTCGCCCGCTGCGGGGGCCGCCCCTGCGGCTGCACCGGCCTTTTCGCCCGCTGCGGGGGCCGCCCCTGCCCCAGCGCCGGCTGCGCTTGCCCCGGCCGCTGTGCCAGACGTTGCGCCGGACCCCGCCGCGCCTGCGGTTTCCGCGCCGCCCGCCACGGCCTCGGTGCCGGGCTTCGCCGCCCCGCCGGCCGCTTCTTGGGCTTCGGGGCCCTTCCCTTGGTTTTCAAGCTCGTTCGCGGATATCCTGCGCGTCGTGACATCCGCCCGTTTAAGCATGCTCTTGGCGTTCACTGCCGCGTTTTGCCGCTCTGCGGGAGTGAACGCGCCTGCCTGCCCTGCCGCCCCGTTCCCATTGGGCGGCGCGCCGTTCCCGTTGGCCGCTGCGCCGTGCCCGTGGGGCGGCGCGCCATTCGCGTGGGCCGCTGCGCCGGTCCCGTTGGGCGGCGCGCCATTCGCGTGGGCCGCTGCGCCAGCCCCGCCGGCGGCCGCGCCTGCCGGCGAAGCCTGCCTCGCAGCAGCTGCGGCGGCCGGCGCCGGCCTGCCCGGCCCGGGCGCTGCTGCTGCCTTCCCTGCGGCCGGGGCCCTTGCCGCAGGTGCTGAGGCCACAGCCGCCGCGTCCTTCTTGGGCCTGCCTCTAGGCCTCTTTGGCGCTGCCGCCTCCTGCCCCTCCTGCGCCCCACGCCGCACCGCGTCGTCCGTACCATCGCACAGCAAGGCCAAAAGCTCCGCTTTCTTCATTTTCTCGTAACCACGGATCTTAAATGCCTTGGCGATTTCACGCAATTCCGCGATTTTTTTGGCTTTCAATGTTCCTTCGTCCATTTTTGCGCCCGTTCAATTCCTTTCATTACATTAAGAAGTTAATTCTATGATTCCGCTCATCTTCCGCCTTCTCCTGCAACAGCGGCTATACTGGGCCTGGCAGACCCATGGCATTATGGCTGCGCGCCCGCCGGCCTGGCCGCAAAAACACCCGCGCCTGCCCGGCGCGCCCGCTTTACGCTTGCAGGCATGCAGAGATAATGCCCAGTCATTGCCGATTACACCAAAGGTATATATCGCGCTATTCGGCTGAAACAGCTGAAGTGGAAATCGAGGGTCCTGTCACGTTCTTTGGATTGAGAGAATAGATCTCCCGCATCATGTCTTCGATCAAGCTGGTCTGTGGGTATACGTAGGGATCATCCGATGCCGTTTTTACCGGCAGCACATATGTCGAAATGCTGTCCCCCGACATGCCCACGACTGTCTGCAGCAGATACAGCATCTTGTTCAGCGGCATATCGGATTTTATATTTTCCCGCACTTCGTCCATAAGGCCTCTCAGATCGGCTTTCAGCGCCTGGCTAAGCGCGGACTTCATGAATTCCTGCTGTGCCTTGACGCGCCCCAAGTCAGCGTCGCGGTAGCCCTTCCTGTATCTGAGGAATTTCACGGAATCCTTGCCGTCGAGGACCTGCCTGCCCTTTGGTATATTGATGTACAGAGGGGGAGTGTCTTTGGGATCGCTGTACACCATGTTAAACTCTATGTCCATCGGGACTCCGCCGATGAAATCTATGATATTCTCCACGCCTTCGTCCTCTATCACCGCATAGTAGTTAATAGGGACGCCCAGGAGGATCTCGCTGACTGCAGTGGCGGTGTTCAGCGGGTCCCGCCTATAGGCGGCGTTGATCTTGTTTTCGGCCGCGCTGTTGTAGCCGCGCCTATGGTAATAGGTATCGCGCGGGATGGAGACGATGTCCACATGCTGCGCCTCCGTGTCGAAGCTTATCAGCATGATGGTGTCGGTCAGCCCCGATTTCACGCCCAGCAGCAGGCAGTTCATGCGCTTCGTATCCGAAAACGCGCTGTAGAACGGGCTGCTTACAGGCACCAGGTTGTCGAAATCCTCTTCGAGCACGACAGGCGCCACGGTATATTCGCCGTCGTCGCCTACATCGCTGATGAGGGGGCGGTAATTGCCCATCACGCCCATCAGCGGCGTAAACACGATCGTCAATACTATGAACGCAAGCAAAAATGCAGTCCAGAAGACCGTTGCCCTTCCTCCAGGCGGCGACGCATCGCCCTTGTTTTTCAAATCGGTGGACACAGAAGCGCCTGCCGCATGGCCTGACGCCTTGATGTCGGTTTTTTCATTCATAATGGATTATTTTTTCGGATTTCAAATTTCAGATTCTGCTCCGGCGCAACATGCGCAATCGCCTAATGCCTGCGCCGCCCCCATGAACGCCCGGAAAAACCGGGACAAGCGCCCCTTCGCCTCGTCCGTTCCGCTTGGCCAAAACCTACCTGTCTATATTGTATACCTAGCGCCCAGAAAAAGAAAGGAATTTACAAAATTTTTATATTAATTTTAGATTACAGCCCAAGCACACCACCCAGCGTGCCAACCGCCAACCGCCGGCCGCCCTGCGGAGGGCAGCCACACCGGAGCTGACTTGGAGCGAATCGGCTGCATTTACCGGTTTTGTGAGCAAAGACTTTGGTGAGCTCGGCTCATTGTTTGAGCGAAGCGAGTTTGAGCAAGTTCCCAAAGTCTGCGAGCAAAACCGCAGTAAATGCCCGATTAGCGACGGAAGCGCAGTTGTGGCTGCCCTCCCATACGCTGTCGGCGCTCACCGTTCCACGCCGCCGGCCGTCCCGCCCTCAGGGGCTTCTACCGCTGGCCCGGTGGCCTGCAATGTCTCTGGCATATAAATGCCTTTCACCATCTTCTCTATCTCTTCTTCGTCGATAAACCAGTACGACAGGCGATCCTGCATGTGCGCCTCGCCCGGCGTCAGGTATGTCGTGATGTTTTCGGTGTCAAGTTTAATAGCGCTCAGCGCCAGCTTGCCTGCCACGCCGATTTTCAGATCCGTTTCGACATTTTCCATTATTGTCTCGACGACCTTGGGCAGGTTGGGGCCGAGGCATTTCTTGAGCGCGGACTTCATGAAGTCCTGCTGGGCCCTGACGCGCCCTATATCCCCTTCGGGGTAGCCTACCCCCCCGGCGCTTTCGTTGTTCTTCCTGAATCTCAGGAATTTGATGGCGTCCTCGCCCATGAGGACCTGCTCGCCCTTATCGAAGTGTATGTGGAGCGGCTTCGGCTTGTCGTAGACGTCGTCATAGTCCATCTTGATGGGTATGTTGACGGGCACGCCGCCTATAGAATCGACGACCTTGGACACGCCTTCGTATTTGACCACGACATAGTAGTGTATGGGCATGCCCATAAGGACCTTGCTGACCGCCTCGGCCGTCCCTGCCGCCCCGCCCTTGTAGTAAATGGCGTTTATCTTGCGCTGGGCCGGCTGCTTGGCCTCCGGCCGCTCGAAATATGTGTCGCGGGGCACGGATATCACATCCACCTTCTGGTTTTCCATGTCGTAGCTGCCCAGCATGATCGTGTCCGTCAGCCCATGGTTGATCCCCAGCAGCAGTATGTTCATCCGCTTCGCGTCCCGGAACATCACGTAGTTCGGGTCCTCCGGATCGCCGCTCGGCACCGTAACCGCCACCGGCAGTTCCTCGCTCTCGCTGATGATGGGCTTGTCGAACATGCCCGCCGCCCAGAACTGCACGGGCACAAGCACTGTGACCAGGGCTATGAAGCATATCGCAAATGTGCGCACGAAGCCGCCCCTGCGCCTGTTTCTGCCAGGTTTCACTGTTTTGCCCGCTGCCGCGGCGCCCTCGGGCCTTGCCTCGGCGCCCATCGGCGCCCCGGCGGCCGCCTCTGCCTTGTTTCTCTTGGATCTTCGCAATCGCATTCTATCTTTCCCCATCTGGCCTGCCTGGCCCGCCCCATGCCTAGGGCAGGGGGCGGCGCCAGGCTGCCGGCATTGCCCGGCTAGCCCTTACTTCGAATAATCAAAAAACCCTTTCCCGGTCTTCCTGCCCAGATGGCCGGCCCTTACGAGCTTCCTGAGCAGCGGGTGCGGCCTGTACTTGTCCTCGCCGAACTCCTTGTGCAGTACTTCCATGATCGCCAGGCAGACATCGATGCCGATGAGATCGCCCAGGGCGAGCGGCCCCAAGGGGTGGTTCGCGCCGAGCTTCATGGCCTCGTCGATATCCGCCGCGGAAGCGACGCCCTCAGTGAGGATGCCCGCCGCCTCATTGATCATCGGTATGAGTATCCTGTTGACGACAAAGCCAGGCGCCTCTTCGACCTCCACAGGCGTCTTGCCGATCTTCGCGGTCATCTCAAGTATGACGGCCTTCGTCTCTTCCGAAGTCGCGAGCCCCTTGATGATCTCTATGAGCTTCATTACCGGGACAGGGTTGAAGAAATGCATGCCAATGACCTTGTCCGGCCTGTTGGTCGCGGCCGCTATCTCCGTTATGGAAAGCGACGAGGTGTTCGTGGCGAATATCGTGCCCGGCTTGCAGAGGGCGTCCAGCTCCGCGAAGAGCGCCTTCTTGGATTCCATCTCCTCTGTGGCGGCTTCTATGATTATATCCGCGTCGGCCACTATCTTGATGTCCGTCGAGCCCTTTATCCTCGCGAGCGCGGCGTCCTTGTCCTCAGCGGTGATCTTCTCTTTAGAGACCAGCTTCTCAAGATTCTTGGTCACTGTGGCGATCCCCCCGCTGACGGATGTCTCCCGCCTTGCCCTAAGGACAACTTCATAGCCATTCTGCGCAAGGACCTGTATTATCCCGGCGCCCATCGTACCTGTTCCTAATACTCCGATCTTTTTCATGGAAATACCTCCTCAATACATAAATTGTTAAAAAATTGTCAATCACACCAGTACTATCATACTACATAATGCGCGTTTTAACAAGAGGGAATCCGCATAGCGCGGCATTATACGCGCAGGATCTTCTTCATCTCTTTCTTGCGATGCCCGGCCCCGGCAATGGCGGCCCGCATAGCGCGGCATTATCCGCGCAGGATCTTCTTCATCTCTTTCTTGTAGCCCTCTACCCCTGGCTGGTTGAAGGGGTCAACGCCCATGAGCCTGCCCGTGAAGGCGCACACGAGCTGGAAGAAGTAGACCATCTGCCCGAAGCTGTATGGGGACATGTCCGGGATCTCTATCTTTATGATGGGTATGTCCGCCGCCCTGTGCGCGGCTATCACGCCCTCAAGCGCCGCGCG
>JAIRSA010000223.1 GCA_031255695.1 Eubacteriales Family XIII. Incertae Sedis bacterium
CGGCTGCCCCGGTCGCCGCCGCAGCGCCAGCTGCCTTGCCCGCCTCCGCTGCGCCAGCTGCCCCGGCCGCGGTCCCGGCGAGCGTGCGCAGTGCAGCCTGCCTGTCGCCGCTACGCATCAGGGTTTCGCCGATCAGGACGGCCTCAATGCCGTTCGACTCCAGGAGCTCTACGTCCTCCCGGCACCCTATGCCGCTTTCCGCCACAAATATGATTCCGGGAGGCGCGAGGGCCCGCAGGCGCAGGCTGTTGTGTATATCGACCTCGAAGCTGTGCAGGTCGCGGTTGTTTGCGCCGATCAGCCGCGCCCCCGCGCTGATCGCCACCGCAAGCTCGCCCTCGTCATGCACTTCCGTCAAGGCGCTGAGGCCCAGTCCGTGCGCGGTCTCAAGGCAGGAACGCAGTTCATGCGGGCCCAGTATGGAGCATATGAGCAGCACTGCCTTCGCGCCGAGCAGCCGCGCCTGGTATATCTGCCATGGCCCGACCACGAAGTCCTTGCGCAGCGTGGGTATGGCGATAGCGCCGGCGATCTCCCTGAGATATAGATCATCGCCGAGGAAATGGTCAGGCTCGGTCAACACGGACACGCAGGCGGCCCCCGCCGCCTCGTAGTCGCGGGCAATCTCGATATAAGGGAAATCGGGCGATATCAGGCCTTTGGAAGGCGACGCCTTTTTTGCCTCGCATATAAATGACATGCCGCTGGGCTTCAGCGCCTCCTCGAATTCAAAATTCAGGCGGGGGAGTTCCCCGCATTGCGCAGCCAGCATCTCAATAGGCTGCGTGGCCATGCCGCGCTCGACCCTGAGCTGTGTGGCTGCCGTGATCCTTTCAAGTATAGTCATTGTAACCCCTCATACTGTTTTCCGGGCAGGGGGCGAACCAATCGCAAATATGCGGCAGTTTCAGCCGGAGAACAGTATCGAATATCATGCGGAAGCGAAACTGTTCGTGGCGGCGATGAAATCCTCCAGCTTCTGCAGCGCCTTGCCGCTGTCGATGAGCTCGCCGGCCATCTTGAGGCATTGCCGCAGCGTGATATGGTTATATGCCATATAGAGGCAGACGGCGGAGTTCATCAGCACCACATCGCGCTTCGCCCCGCGCTCGCCGCCCAGCACGGCCCGCGCGATGGCCGCGTTATGCGGCGGATCGCCTCCGGTCAGCTCGCCTGGGCCGCAACGCTCAAGGCCGAACTGCTCCGGCGTGATGAAATAGCTGTTGAGCCTGTCGCCTGCCACCTCGCAGATGGTGGTTGTCCCCGACAATGTGATTTCATCCAGGCCGTCATGCCCGTGGACGACCATGGCGCGTTTCACGCCAAGGTTGTGCAGGACATTCGCCATGGGCTCGACAAGGCCTTCGTCATAGACCCCAAGGAGCTGCATGTTGGCCCCGGCGGGATTGGCCAGCGGGCCGAGGATGTTGAAAATCGTGCGCATCCCCAGCTCGCGCCGTACCGGCGCGACGTGTTTCATCGCGAGATGGTATACATTGGCGAGCATGAAGCACATCCCGGTGGCCTTCAGCACCTGTTCGCTCTCGCGGGCGCTGATGCTGATGTTGGCGCCAAGCGCTTCCAGTACATCCGCGCTGCCGCATTTGCTTGAGACGCTCCTATTGCCGTGCTTTGCTACAGGGACGCCGCTCGCCGCGACGACGAAGGCGGACACGGTGGAGATATTGAACGTGAAAAGCTCGTCGCCGCCAGTGCCGACAATGTCCAGCACGTCAGTATCGGGCTGCAGCTTGACGGATTTCTCGCGCATTGCCAAGGCGCAGGCCGTGATCTCGTCGATGGTCTCGCCCTTCTGGCGCATCGCGGTCAGGAAGGCGCCCATCTGCGCCTGCGTGGCGCGCCCCTCCATCATTTCGAGCATGACCTCCCGCGCGTCTTCGAGCGCGAGGCCATTGCCCGAGAGTATTGTGTAAATCGCTTCTTTTATCATGAAACCTGCCTCCTATCGATAAACCTGGCATCATATTGGCGAAACCCTGCGCATAGTTATTGGCGCCTGAACCCAGCTTATTGTCGCCCATCACGCTGTCTGCGCATCGGCTGTAACCGGAGCCGCCTGCCGCATATCTATTGGCGCTTGCCGGCCGTGGACAAAAAATTCTCTATAATAATGCCGCCGCCCCGTGTCAATATTGATTCCGGATGGAACTGCAGCCCGTAGACTTCGTAGTCCCGGTGCTTCACGCCCATGACCTCGCCGTCGTTGCCCTCGGCGATTATGAGCAGCTCGTCGGGGACTGTCGGGCGGCTGACGGCGAGCGAATGGTAGCGCGCCGCGTTGATTATCGGGGGCAGCCCTTTGAATATGGGGCTGCCGTTGGCGATCTGGACGGCGCTGGCCTTGCCGTGCAGCAGTTCGGCGGCATACGTGATCTCCGCGCCGTAGGCCTCGCAGATGGCCTGGTGCCCCAGGCATATGCCGAGTATGGGCGTGCCTGGGCCGAAGCGCAGCACGGCTTCCTCGCAGATGCCGGCGTCGGCGGGCCTGCCAGGGCCGGGGGAGATTATGATGTGGGACGGCGCAAGCGCGTCTATCTCATCGGCGCTCAGCCCGTCGTTTTTCACCACCCTGATGTCAGGGTTTATGGCGCCTGCCAGTTGGTAGAGATTGAATGTGAAGCTGTCGTAATTGTCTATTATCAGTATCATTTTAGCACCTCCTGTATTCGTGGCAATGGGGAGGCCCAGCCCAGCCGACCCAGTTCAGCACAGCCTGCCCAAGCCCAGCCCAGTCTGCCGTCCTTGCCAAATCCAGCGCAGCCGCTCCAGTTCAGCCGGCCATCCCGCCGGGTGGCAGTCCCGCCGGTCGTGTAGGCGGCCGCCCCGCGCATCCCGCCAGCCTGGCCGTCACGCTTTATTCGAAAGCCTTCATGATGGCGGAAGCCTTGTGCAGGCACTCATCGTACTCTTTGTCGGGCACGCTGTCGGCGACTATGCCCGCGCCGCTCTGTATATGGACGCAGCCGTCCTTGAGGACAGCCATCCGTATGCCGATGCACAGATCCATATTCCCCGTGAAATCTATATAGCCGACGGCGCCGCCGTAGACGCCGCGCTTCTTCTGCTCGATCTCGCCGATTATCTCGCATGCGCGTTTCTTTGGCGCGCCGG
>JAIRSA010000218.1 GCA_031255695.1 Eubacteriales Family XIII. Incertae Sedis bacterium
CGCCGCGCCTGCCGCCCGCTACGCCTGCCTATTGCCTGCGGCGAGCGCCCACAGCCTCTCTTCCACGCCAAGGCCATCGAACTTCAGCGAGCCGTTGATGCCGCTCCCGATCTCGACGCCCTTCTTCACGTCTTCGCCATGGAAATCCGACCCTCCCGTGACGAGCAGGCCGTATTTGTGCGCCAATGCCAGATACAGCCTGGTCTGCCCACCGCTGTTTGTGCTGTAGTGGCATTCAAGCCCCTGCAGCCCTAGGCCGGCCAGCTCCGCAAGCGCCGCGTCAAGCTCTGCGCTGTCCATTCTGAGCGTGTTGGGGTGGGCAAGCACGGGCACGCCGCCCGCGCCTCTGATCAGGGCTATGCCGTGCTCCGGCGACGGTTTGGGCCTGTCCACAGACTTGAATTCCGGGATGTCCAGATATCTTCTGAAAGCCTCGCCGGTGTTCGCGGCAAAGCCGGCGTCGACTATGGCGCGCGCGAAATGCGCACGGCCCGTGACCTTGCCCTTCACATGCCGCCTGACCGCCTCATGCGTTATCGGGATCCCCTGTTTCGCGAGAAATACAACTATGCGCCCCTCCCGCTCCTCGCGGAGGCGCGCAAACTCGGCGCTGGCCTGGACAAGCCTTGGATCCGAGCGTTCGACGCAATAGCCCAGTATGTGCATCTCGTGCCCGCCCTTGACGCTGATCTCGATCCCCGGCACGAAAGCGATCCCCGCCGCCTTCGCGGCGGCTTCGCCCTCCTCAAGCCCCGCCACCGAATCGTGGTCGGTTATGGCCATCAGGCCTACGCCCTCGGCCGCAGCCATGCCGACAACCTCGCTGGGCGTATGCTGCCCGTCCGATATGCTTGTATGAATATGCAGATCCGCTTTACAATACATGCTAACAGTATACCAAATATCCCGCACCCTGCGCCATTGTTTTTTGCGCCGCCTTGCGCCGCGCCGCCTATCCGCCGCCTATCACGGCGCCGGCGCAGCGCGGCAATATCGCCAGCCCATGCTGTTCCCCGATTAAAACGCATAAAACGCAGATAAGATTTGCGCGATGATTTGCCGCCCTGCTAATCTTTTATCCGCGGCGCCCTCCGGCACTTTTTTGTTTCTTCACAGCTTTTTCTGAGGTATTCCAAGAAAGTCCTTCTGGCTTCCTGATATTTGTTGCGCCCCAGGACGATGTCATGCCCGCCCGCCATACTCAGCACGCAGCCGCTGGCGCTCTCAAGCTTGTCCATGTTTATGGCCAGGCTCGCGTGGCACCTGTAGAATGGTTCGCCCAGCAGTTCCATCAGATCCGAAAGTTTCCCGTAATATTTGTAGTCCTTCGCGATGGTATGGATTATCAGCAGCCTCAGCTGGCTCTCGATATAGATAATATCGTCCTTCCTGAGGGCTACTGTTTCAGAACGCGTATGTACGGGGATAACATCATCTCTCATCTTCTTCAAGCCTCCCGAAATCATGGACTTCCCACTGCGGTTTGCGATCTGCGGTTTCATGCTGCCTTCAGGATTATTATATTGCAGTTTTTCTATGAAAATCAATGGCAAAAACAAACAACTTTTTGCAAGTTTTGCCACTCTTGTTGCCGCCCCGCGCAGCCGCCGCGGCATCAACCGATACATTGCGGATCGGTAAAAATTTTATTAAAATCATGACAAAAGTTCCCCAAAATGTTATAATATTTGTGTATTGCTTTGATTGTGTTCAAAAGCCTTCGGTAAACATCGAATATAGGGGGAAAATGTATTATGAAGCTATCGATCTGCTGGATAACGAAGAACGAAGAGTTTAATATCTCGCGCTCCATCCAGAGCTACCGCGAGAACGCCGATGAGCTGATCGTCGTCGATACCGGCTCCACCGACAACACTATCGAAGCCGCCAGGAGCCTCGGCGCGACAGTGGCCGAATTCGAATGGATCGGCGATTTCGCGGCAGCGAGGAACTACGCGCTGTCCCTGGCCACCGGCGACATCATCATGTGCCCTGACGCGGACATGTGGTTCGACCCGCCGTTCAGCAAGGCCGAACGCGCCGATATCGAGGCTGCGCTGTCCCGCCCGGACATCGACGCCGTATTCGGGACCATCGTGGATGTCGAAGACGCGACCGGGATCGTGATGAACGAGGCGCCGCTCGTGATCGCCTTCAAGAACTCCCCCGACCTAAAATATACAGGCCCCATACACGAGCGCATCGCGCATCTGGACGGTTCCAACCCCGACAGCCACTTCCTCAGCAACATACGCATATTCCACTCCGGCTATTCCGAGGCCGTGCTGCGCCAAAAGGCCGGGCGGAACATCGACCTTTTGAACAAGGCCGCCAAGATTGAGGAAGAGCAGCTTGGGGGCGCGCACACGCCGCTTACCGATTTCTACATAATGCGTGAAAATCTGGCCGAGGATTCTATCGATATAGCATTTGACTCCTTCATGAGGCTGCACAAAAACCCCAGATCCGTCGCCGCGCTGAAACCATTCGTGGCCATAGCCACGACCTACTTCTACATAGGGCTCCGGATCGGGTCCCTGGCCCGCGAAAGGGTCAGCCGCGCCGACATTTACAACAACCTGGTCCTGCTGATGAAAAAGCTCTATCCCGGTTTCTCCGGCTCCGAAAGCATAGACCTGCTCTACCAGCTGGTCTTTGACATGAGGTATGACGTATTCCTGGACGGCTTCGAGAAGATATGGCGCTCCTTCAACCCCAAAGCGCAAAACTCCAACAGCGACTCAGTGCGCGCCTTTGCGGAGATCAGCATGAATGCGGCCCTCATATGCTGGCGCCTCGGCAAGCTCGACTTGGCATTCGACTACGCCATCGCCCGGCTGAAATGCTCCGACGTCTTTGAAATGGACGCTTTCACTATACTGCTGTCATGCGTAAAGGGGCAGCCGGAATCCGAGATAGTGGTCTTTCTGAGCAGCCTGTTCGACTGTTCTGTCCCCATAAAGGCCCACACCCTTGCCGAAGGGCTTCATCATCAGGGCTTCCAGACGGTTTTCAAATACTTCGTCATGAAGCAGCTGGAGCTTGGCACCGCGTCGAAGAAGCATTTCCTGACACTACTGCTGCTTAACGGCAACTACAGCGAGGCCATCAGCAATGCGCTGTCCATGGAAGGCGCCTGCGATCCTGCCCTCATATCCGACACGGTCTTCCTGGCGCTCTTCTGCTCAGGGGACGATGGGCTTTACCAGCAGCACTCCGGGCGCCTGGACCCCGCCTGCAACGAGATGATGAAATGCTGCCGCTCCGGTGAAATGGCGCGGAGCATCTCCCTGTTCAAGCCGCAGCTCATTTCCGCCTACTACTCCCAGATCGCCTTTATCGCCGGCATCCCGAAAGCGCTGCGTTTCCTGTACCTATTCAGGCTCTATCCGGATGTCTGCTTCACAATAGAATCGAAGTACTATATCGAGAATTCCATGTACGCTGACGTCATGCACTCGGAATACTTCTATGAGATGAGCCCCGGCACGCTGAATGACCAGCTCGTCTTCGCCTCCCTGCTGAGGACCGGCAATTTCGGGCAGGCCTTTGAACATGTGGCAAGCAGGATCGAGAAGCACGGGGCCGATCAGATGCTGCTGAACCAGCTGCTGTCCGTAGCCATCGCCGGGGACAGGGACACGGCCGCCGAGGCCCGCAAACTGCACGAATACCATTTTTACCTTTTCAATGAATATATTGACATGGGCGACGTGGCCCGCACGGGCATCACTTTCGACAATACGGCGAAACGCGACAAGAAGAGGCTGTCCGAACTCAGCGCTGAGGATTTCAGCCGCGAGATCGCCGCGGACGCCTATACGACAAGCCGGCCCGAATACCTGGGCGCCCTCTCGGACGCCGCGAAAGTCTACGAGAAAAATGGCCTCCACGCAATGGCCGCGCACTGCTACACGCGCCTCTGCGCCTGCGGCCACGATCCGTCCATTACATCCGCCGCGCTGGCGCGCGTCTTCAAGAAACTGAACAACAAAGGCCTCAGCAACTATATGATGCAGATCTCGGAGGCAGGCGGCATGCCGCAGCCCGGCATGGCCGGCCCTGTGCTCACGCCTGAAAACTCAAGGGCCGCCTTCCCTTCAAAGGCGCGCAGGCTGAATTAGCGCGGGCGGGTCAATGCGCCGGGCGCGGGCGCAGCAAAACCCTGCGGGGTTTCGCCCATGGCGTGGCATAAAAAAGCCCGGCCATGCCGGGTCGATGCGCCGGGCGCGGGCGCAGCAAAGCCCGGCGCAGCCAGCCCAAACGGGGCGCCAGCCGTGCCGGACCTAATATCGCATACCGGACATATTTATCGCGCATGCCGCACCCGCCAGGCGCGGCGCCAGCCATGCCTGCGGGGGACCGTATAGGCTCAGCCGGCTACTGCGACGAGCACCAGCGAACACAGTATGAACACTACCGCCCCTACCATGGTCACCTTGCTCAGTATAGCTTCGTAGCCACGGCTCTTCTTCTTTCCGAAAAGCTGTTCCGCGCCGCCTCCTATCGAGCCGGACAGGCCGGCGCTGTTGCCGGACTGCAGCAAGATGCTGGCAATCAGCACAAGGCTTGAGACGGAAAGAAATACCATGATTATTATGCGCAAGGCTTCGTTAGTCAAAATTGCACCTCCCAGATTATACATTATCGGCATCATCGGCGTACAGATCAGCGCCTGCGCCGCGCCCGCGCTGCGCACAGCACGCCGCCGCGCTTCATCCACGCCAAACCCACGCCAAACCCACATCGGCCGCAAAGCACTGCAATAGATTCTACCACATAAGCGTCTCTATTTCAAGCCCTTATTGGGGCTTTTCAAAGTGCCGGCGCGGACCGCCGCAATGCCTCTGTATTTGCCCAGGGCCTATTTGCCGCCCGACAGATTGTAGAAGGCGTCCAGGCCTGCATAGTCCGCAGTCTTCCCAAGCTCTTCCTCTATCCGCAGCAGCTGGTTGTATTTCGCTATGCGGTCCGTCCTTGAGAGCGAGCCCGTCTTGATCTGGCCGGCATTGGTGGCGACCACGATGTCGGCTATGGTCACGTCCTCGGTCTCGCCTGAGCGGTGCGACACGATGGCCGTATATCCCGCCTTCTTCGCCATCTCTATGGCATCCAGGGTCTCCGTCAATGTGCCGATCTGGTTTACCTTGACCAGTATGGCGTTCGCCACGCCCTTCTTGATCCCGTCCGAAAGCCGCCTGGTGTTCGTGACAAAGAGATCGTCGCCCACAAGCTGCACCTTGCCGCCCAGCCTGTCCGTGAGAAGTTTCCAGCCGTCCCAGTCGTCTTCCGAAAGCCCGTCCTCTATCGAGATGATCGGGTACTTCGATGTCAGATCCTCATAGTACGCGACAAGCTCTTCGGCAGTCTTGTCGACGCCCTCCCCCTTGAAATGGTAGATCTTCTTGTCCGCGTCGTACATCTCGGTCGCGGCGACGTCAAGGGCGATCTTCACATCGTCGCCGGGCTTGTAGCCGGCGCCCTCTATCGCCTCGATTATGACCTTGATCGCGTCCTCGTTCGTCTTCAGGTTGGGTGCAAAGCCGCCTTCGTCGCCCACGGCCGTGTTCATGCCGCGCCCTTTGAGGACCGCCTTCAAGCTATGGAACACCTCCGCGCCCATCCTCAGCCCTTCGCGGAAGGACTTGGCCCCGACCGGCATCACCATGAACTCCTGGATATCGACGGAATTGTCCGCATGCTCCCCGCCATTGAGGATGTTCATCATCGGGGTCGGCAGCGTCTTGCCGTTGACCCCGCCGATATACCTGTAAAGCGGCATGCCCAGCTCGTTCGCGGCCGCGTGGGCCACTGCCAGCGACACGCCCAGTATGGCGTTGGCGCCAAACTTCTCCTTGTTCGGCGTGCCGTCAAGCTCGATCAGCAGCCCGTCGATCCCTGCCTGATCCAGCGCGTCCTCGCCTATCAGCTCCTCTGCTATCATCAGGTTGACGTTGCTGACGGCCGTCAGCACGCCCTTGCCCAGATACCGGGCTTTGTCGCCGTCGCGGAGCTCCACGGCCTCATGCGCCCCCGTAGAGGCGCCGGACGGCACTATCGCGCGCCCCCTGGTCCCGCTCTCAAGCAGGACTTCCACCTCGACAGTGGGGTTCCCGCGCGAATCAAGCACTTCCCTCGCAATTATATCTTCTATCTGCATTGCTAATTCACCTCTCTTCAGTACGCCCGCAGCGGCGGGCACATCGATATCATACGTGCCCGCACACAGCAACGGTACAGGCCAAAGCCCATCCGCCGGCCGGCTACGGCCTGACTATCTTTATGAAATCCTCGGCGACAAGGCTTGCGCCGCCTACCAAGGCCCCATCAACGTCTTCTATTTCCAGTATCTCCGCTATATTGCCCGGCTTGACGCTCCCGCCGTACAGAATACGCAGCTGCGCCCCGGCTTCGTCGCCGAATATCGAGCAGGCCGTCCTGCGTATGAATGCGCAGATCGAATCCACCTGCTCAGGCGTGGCGGTCCGCCCCGTGCCTATCGCCCATATGGGCTCATAGGCGATCACCAGGCTGGCGGCATGCCCTGCCCCAAGCCCCTCGAGATCCTTCCTGAGCTGCCCGGAGACTATCTCCTGCTCCATGCCGGCGTCCCTGTGCTCAAGTTTCTCCCCGACGCACAGTATCGGGCTGATGCCGTGCCCGAAAAGCTTGTGCAGCTTCTTGTTGGCCGTCTCGTCCGTCTCGCCGAAATACTCCCTGCGCTCCGAATGCGCCACTATCGTGTAATCGACGCCTATCTCGACAAGCATGCCCGGCGAAACCTCGCCTGTGAAAGCGCCCTGCTCCTCGAAATGGACATTCTGCGCGCCGAGCTTGATGCCCGTCCCCGCGAATGCCCCCTTCAGCGCAGACAGCTGGGTGAACGGCGCGCATATGGCGGCCTCCGCCTCGGCGCCCGCATCCTTGTAGAGCTTCTTGAAGGCCTCCGCGAAGCTCAGCGCCTCGGCGGTCGTCTTGAACATCTTCCAGTTCCCTGCAATCAATGTTTTACGCATAGCTTCTCCTATGTCTCTGCATGCTGCGCCATATTCGCATACATTATTTTCACGCAGCCCCTACTTATCCATAATGGCGGCAATCCCTGGCAGCGTCTTCCCTTCCAGGAACTCCAGCGACGCGCCGCCCCCAGTCGAAATGTGCGACATCATTTCGCTGAGCCTAAACCTCTCCACTGCGGCTGCGGAATCCCCGCCGCCTATGATCGTGACCGCGCCGGAGGTCGCCATGGCTTCCGCCACGGCCAATGTCCCCGCAGCGAAGTTCGGCTTTTCGAATACGCCCATGGGCCCGTTCCATATGACCGTGCCCGCTTTCCTGATCGCGCCCTTGAAGAGCTCCATGCTCTTATGGCCGATATCCATGCCCATCATGTCGGCCGGTATCTTGTCGAAATCGCAATAGAAGGATTTGGCGTCATTGTCGAACTCGGCCGCGACCTTCACATCGACAGGAAGCAGGAATTCAACGCCTTTGGCGCGGGCCGCGTCGGCCAGCGAGCCTGCAAGCCCGACACTGTCGGCATCCAGGATCGAAAGGCCCACCTCATAGCCCATGGCCTTGAAAAATGTGTATGCCATGCCGCCGCCTATGATCAGGGCGTCCACTTTGCTGATGAGGTTCTCTATGACGGGGATCTTGTCCTTGACCTTGGCGCCGCCCAGTATGGCGAGCAGCGGGCGGGCCGGGGCCTCTATGGCGTCCCCTAGGAATTTGACTTCTTTCTCGATGAGGAAGCCCGACACTGCCGGCAGGAATGCGGCAATGCCCGCCGTCGAGGCGTGCGCCCTGTGCGCCGTCCCGAAGGCGTCGT
Organism: Eubacteriales Family XIII. Incertae Sedis bacterium; assembly: GCA_031255695.1. GTDB lineage: Bacteria > Bacillota > Clostridia > Peptostreptococcales > Anaerovoracaceae > JAISED01. Next base: position 7,832 of record JAIRSA010000218.1, read on the forward strand.
TCACGTAGATGTCGGCAAGGGATGCCAGCTCCTTCGAAAACCCTTCCCCGTTCTTGGTCTCTTCTTTACGGAAGCGAAGGTTTTCAAGCAGCATGACCTGCCCGTCCGCAAGGCCGCCGGCCGCATCGCGCACCGCGCCGTCGACCACCTCAGGCGAGCTCACAAACACCACTTTCTGTCCGAGGTGCGCCGAAAGGCTGTCCGCTATCGGGCGCAGCGTGTATTTCATGTCCGGCGCCCCGTCCGGCCTGCCCATATGGGACATGAGCACGATCTTGGCGCCCTGCCCGGCCAGGTAGCGTATCGTAGGCAGGGCGCCTACGATGCGCGTCTCGTCCGTTATCTTACCGGCATCGTCGATGGGCACGTTGAAATCGCAGCGCACTATGACGCGCTTGCCCTTTACGTCGATATCCTTTACAGTCTTCTTCATGTCTAGAAGCCTTTCTTTATGATGTAGCTCATGAGGTCGATGGCCCTGTTCGAATAGCCCCACTCATTGTCGTACCAGGATATGACCTTTATCATGTCGTCGCCTATGGCCATGGTGGACTGCGCGTCCACGATCGACGATCTGGCGTCGCCCTTATAGTCAATGGAGACAAGCGGCTCGTCGCTGTAGCCCAGGATCCCCGCAAGCCCGTTCTCCGACGCCTTCTTCAGGGCCGCGTTCACGGTCTCTTTGGTTGCGGGCTTGCTCAGCTCGAACACCACGTCGACTACCGAGACGGCCGGCGTGGGCACGCGCATCGAAAAACCGTTGAGCTTGCCTTTGAGCTGCGGCAGCACAAGCGCGACCGCCTTGGCGGCGCCTGTGGTCGTCGGTATCATGGACACCGCGCCCGCCCTGGCCCTGCGCAGGTCCTTATGCGGCAGGTCAAGTATCCTCTGGTCATTGGTATATGAATGTATTGTGGTCATGAGGCCTTTGATCACGCCGAACTCGTTGTCGATGACCTTCGCCACGGGGGCGAGGCAGTTGGTCGTGCACGAGGCGTTCGATATGACATTGTGGACTGCCGGATCGTATTTGTCTTCATTTACGCCCATGACAATAGTGATGTCCTCATCCGTCGCGGGCGCCGAGATGACGACCTTCTTCGCGCCGGCCTGTATGTGCTTCTCCGCGTCGGCCTTCTTCGTGAACAGACCTGTGGACTCAAGCACCACATCGACGCCAAGTTCCTTCCACGGAAGCTCCGCAGGGTTGCGTATAGCCGTGATCTTGATCTCCTGCCCATTGACAATGATCGCGCTCTCCTTGGCCTTGACCTCGCCGTCGAACTTCCCGAAGCAGCTGTCGTACTTCAGCAAGTGCGCGAGCGTCTCCGGATCGGTCACATCGTTCACCGCGACTATTTCAAAATCCGCGCCCTTTGCCAGGGCGGCCTTAAACGCGTTCCTGCCGATTCTGCCAAAACCATTGATACCTACTTTGATGCTCATTACGTTCTCCTTCCTCGCGCATTTACCAGCGCGACCTGAATATTTATTCCGGCGCCCTGCCCTGCGGTCCCCCGCTGGGCGTCTGCGTCTTAGATGGAGCCGCCGTGACGGCAGCTCTTATTATTGCCGTAATGTTGCCGTAATGTGCCCGCCTTGCCGGGCTGGCAGCGCCCGCCGGCCTGTGCCCGCGCCCGCCGCGTTCGGCTCGCCAGCTTCTGCGGTTCCCGCGCCCGCCGCGTTCGGCTCGCCGGCCTCTGCGGTTCCCGCGCCCGCCGCGTTTGGATCGCCGCCTCTGCGGTTCCCGCCGGCCTGTGCCCGCGCCCAATGCCCCTAGACGCCGGCCTTCGCCGCGCCCTCCGATCCGCTGCGGCGCTGCCGGCATGCGCCGGCGCCTGCCGCCCCTAGACCGCCGCCTCTAGTACCGCCTACGCTTCGAAGATGATGGCAGCCGCATCTCGTCACGGTATTTCGCCACAGTGCGGCGCGATATCTCTATCCCCTTGTCCGCAAGCATCTCCACTATCGCATGATCCGAAAACGGCGCCGAAGCTTCCTCCCGCCCTACGATCTCCCTTATGAATGTTTTGATGCTCTCGGACGATATGCCCTCGCCATTGCCGGAACTGACGCCGCTCGTAAAGAAATATTTTATCTCGTAGACTCCCCTCGGGCTTTGAAGATATTTCCCGTTTATTGAGCGGCTCACCGTGGACTCGTGGATCCCGATTTCATCCGCGATCTGTTTCAATGTCAATGTTTTCAGGTATTTTGGCCCGTTTTCGAAGAAATTCCTCTGGTATTTTACCACAGCACTTACCACATTGTAAATAGTCTGGCGCCTCTGTTCTATACTTTTTATCAGCCAGAGCGCCGAATTGAGCCTCCCGGTCAGGAATTTGGAGATGTTGGACTCCTTGTCGGCCTCCTGGAGCATCCTCTGGTAATACGGGCTTATGGTCAGCTTGGGCGAGCTGCTTTCGTTGACCGTCACTGTATACTCGCCGTCGATCTTCTCCACAGTAACGTCGGGCACTATGTATTTAGTCTCCGCCGCCGAGCTGAACTGCCTGCCCGGCTTGGGCTCAAGCGTCTTTATGATGTCGGCGATCTTCTGTATCTCTTTCACGGGCTGCCCCTCGGATTTCGCGATATTGGCGAGGCGGTTGGCGGCCAGGTCGTCTATGTGCTCCGTTATGATCCTCTCCATGCGCGGCGTCTTCAGGCCCTGCTGCTCCAGCTGGATAAGCAGGCACTCCCTGATGTCGCCGGCGCACACGCCTGACGGGTCGAAGCCCTGGATGGCCTTGACCACTTCCTCGACCTTTTCGGGCTTTATGCCCAGATGGCCGGCTATCTCTTCCACGGTCTGCGTCATGTAGCCGTTCTGGTCAAGCGACTCGATGACGTATTTCCCGACCTGCCTGCAGCTCTTTTTCAGATCCGCGAACTGGAGCTGGAACAGTAGATGCTCCGTAAGGCCGACCTCGGACGACACATACTGCTCATATGTGTAGTCGCTGGGCTCTTTCTGGTATTCCCACTGGCGATAGCTTATGTCGTCGAATTCGCGCTCCTTCAGGTATTCCGGCCAGTCGAACTCATCCTCTTTCTTGCTCCGGGGCTCAGCCTGCCTGTCGTCGTCCTTCGCGGCGTCAAAGCCGTATTCTGTGTCATCGCTGCTGTCGGCCTTCTGCCCGCTGTCCTGAATGTCCGCCTCAAGGATGGGGTTTGTCAGAAGCTGCTCCTCCACATAGGCGTCAAGTTCCTGAGTATTGAACTGCAATATCTGGATGGCCTGGATCAGTTCAGGCGTCATCACAAGCTTCTGGGTCTGTTCAATTGTTAGTTCATATCCAAGTTTCATAATACCTACCCTCGCCGCTGCGGCGCACGGCACTAAAATGTTATAATTAGCCGCATGCCGTTTTGGCTAATTATATCACATGTGTCTTCCCTTTTCTAGATCCTGTTGCCACTATTCTTGCCCTAGCCTGGCAAAAAAATCGCCAGAAGGCCTGCCGCCGCGCAAAAGCCCTGCCATTACAGGCCTTGCCGCGCCGTCTGGTTGAATTCGTTCCCCCTTTGGCGTCAATCATTGAGAAGCTGGAGTGTTTTGGCCATTTTTCATTGTCCTTTATCTATTCTGTATACACTTGCGATTATTATTCATCATTTTTCATTCTTATTCAATTTCTACTTGCGTTTATAGTATTAGTAATGGTATAATTTATCAAGTTCAATTTTACATTCTGGATTTGATGTGAGGTTTTCGCAAATGAACGATATGGTTTCTCAGGCAGCAAACTTACTCTCGGCGCAGATATCAGACGGTGCGCCCGCACAATCGCTCTTCCTGGCCATCTTGGCGCTGGCTTCGACCGCTTATATGATTCTTACTTCCATTTATAAGAAGCACCGCAGCTGGGAGAGCTTCAACTTCATTATATTATGTGTCCCGGTGTTCCTATGGTCCGCGTCGCTCCTCCTCGAACTTTATTTCAAAGTCGAAGGGGCGGCCTATGAAATAGCCAATGTCGTCGAGTACGCCTCGTATGCATTCATACCAGGCCTCATTTGTCTGCATATATGGAGCCAGGTGTCGTACAAGCCTATAACGCGCTTCACGATGATCCGCTACTTCATCGTGCCCTTTGCGCTGACCGTCGACATGATACTCCGCATTTTCGAGCCCGGCCTGCGCACCTTCGTGTTCACTGAATACAGCCTTACGCTTGAACAGCTCATAGGCGGCGCCTATATCATCATCGTCATTGCCCGGTGCTATCTGCTGTGTTTCAACGTTTTCTACCAGATGCCGCGCCATATGCGGCGCTCGACGCATTACATGATCATAGCGATCACGTTCATAGCCGCGTCCAGGGGCGCCTATCTGCTCGTCTCGCATAACCTGGCGCTGATGATGGAGATAGCCGCCATCGTATTCGCGCTTGAGCGGTTCTTTTCCGCCTTCCACATTGCCAATTCCTCCAACGTGATCGTCACTTCTAGGGAGTTCGTCTTTTCGAACCTCTCCACCATAGTGCTCACGATCAGCCTGAAGGGGCGCATACTCGACTGGAACAAGAGGGCTGACAGCGGCTTCGGGCCGCTCCCGCTCCCCCAGTACAAGCAGCCGATCGAGAAATACCGCGCGATGATCATTTCGGAGGGCAAGGGCGTCGTCTCGCCGCACGACGCGAACATCGTGACTACCACATTCGACGGCATAGAAAGGCACTATCAGTTCGTCAACCACGAGATACGGCACAAAGGGCGGCTGTTCGGGTATCTTGTCGAGATCAGCGAAGTCACGAAGCTCTACTCCGTGCTGCGCTACCTCGAAGAGATCGCGATGTTCGATCAGCTGACGGATATGTACAACAGGAACGCCTATATGAGCGTGGCGCCCAACATGATCGAGGCTGCCAACATGCCGCTCGCCATAATAGTCGGCGACGTGAATGACCTCAAGAAGATGAACGATACCTTGGGGCATCTCTGCGGCGACCGCCTGCTCATAACCGTCGCGTCGCTGGTGCGCGGCGAATCGCCCGACGGCGCGTTTGCGGCCAGGATAGGCGGCGACGAGATCGTCCTGCTGATCCCGCGTGGCGGCGATGACGCTGCCCAGCGCTTCATGGAGAACGTCGACTCGAAATGCGCGGCCATCCATGACAAGGAATTCGGCTCGCCCAGCATATCATGGGGCTATGCCATAATGGATTCCGAAGGCGACGATTATAATGAAGTCTTCTCCCGCGCAGACGCCATGATGTATGCGCGCAAGCAGAAGATGAAGGAGGCTGCGGGCGCCGGGAACCTAAGCGGCTTCGTACCGCCTGCGGCGGCGCTGCCTGAACACATCGACAGCGGCGAGGAAGGCGATGGCGGCAGTGCCGAGGGCACAAACGGCTTCGCCCCGCCTGCGGCAGTGCCGTCCGAGCACGGCGGCGACGGCGCCGAAGACGATGATGACGAAGCAAAGGCGGATGCCGTCTGAGCTAAGCAAAATATCCCAAGCAAAATATCATTTCTTCTTGACAAGACCCCCATTTTTGTGTTAAATTTAAGTTAGCTTCCACTAACCATTTCGTCATTTCCAGCTGTCCCTACACATGCCGTATGGACAGCTGCCACGACCGCCCGCACGGATACCGTGCGGGCGGCTGGCGGCACAGCAGAGTTAACGGCGGCTCATTTGCAGCCTAATACTACCGTTTGTATGTGCTTCAGGTATGCATCAGGCCAGGCCAAGGGCCCACTCCCTTGGCGACGCAGATCCATCTCTGGCGCTGCTGGCATGCTCGGAGAAGTGCGCGGATGGGTTAGTTGTTGCAAACTTGCACGGGCCCGGCAGGGTCCCGCAACAAAGCAAGGCGGCGGTTTTGCCGCAAAGATGCCATGTTTTCAGCCGTAGAACAGCGTTTACCGTATGACAGGAGAACCCGCATTGAACCTACCAGTTTTGGATCAGTTGATCGTCAACAGCGCCCCGACAATATGGGGCCTGCGCCCTGCAAACATAGTCACTATAAAGAAGTCGGATTTCGAGGGCAGGGAATCGGAGATAGCCGGCTTCGGCGCACTGTTCAGCCGCAGCAGGCGCGTGCGGCTTGCGAAGATATACGAGTCGGCGCACGCCGTACAGCTGATGGTGTATGACCGACGGGCTTTGTCCGCCCGCCTGCGGGACAAGGAGTGCCGCGCCATGCTGCACGGCCGCGGCTATCCGGACAGGGGCGGCGTGGATTCATACCTGAACACCCTGTCCCTCAAGATGCGGGGGCGCGGCGAATTCCCGCACGAAATAGGGCTCTTCCTCGGCTACCCGCTGGAAGATGTCAGCGGCTTCGTCGCACACAAAGGGAAAAACTATAAGCTAAACGGATACTGGAAGGTCTACGGCGATGTCGAGGAATGCAAGAGCCGCTTCGCGGCATTCGACAGCTGCCGCCGCAGCGCGCGGGCCATGCTCAGCCGCAGCGGCGGCGCGGAAGCCCTGCTGGCGCAGGTCCCGGCGGCGGGCAGCGCCATATAGCGGGCCCTGCCGGCACAGTGCGGCGGGCACGGGCAGAAAACCAGTATCGATTTTCACACAGCGATTTATCGGATTTTTAAGGAGGTAACTATTATGGGCAATGCAGCAGTGATCTATTGGAGCGGTACGGGCAACACAGAGAAAATGGCCAACGCCGTGCTTGAGGGGCTCAAAGGGGCCGGCGCCGAGGCCGATCTGTTCGAGGTCGGCGCGATAAGCGCCGCCGATGCGGCCGCATACGGCCGTTTGGCGCTAGGATGCCCGTCCATGGGCGACGAAGTCCTCGAAGAGGACTCGTTTGAGCCGTTCTACACCGAGCTTGAAGGCAGCATATCAGGGAAACCGATAGCGCTGTTCGGCTCTTACGGATGGGGCGACGGGGCGTGGATGCGGGACTGGAGCGAGCGCTGCAAAGGCAAAGGCGCCAATCTCGTCGCTGACGGCCTTATCGCGAATGAGGAACCGGACGACGGCGCGCTTGCGGAATGCAAGGCGCTCGGCGAGGCCCTGGCCAAGGCCTAGGGCCGGCATAGCAAACAGCCCGCCAGGCACGGGCCCGCCCGCAGGGTTCCAGACTGCCGCAGCTGCGGCCGCTGGAAGCCCATGCGGCGGGGCCCTCCTGCCGGGACCGGCCGAGCCCCTACGGAGGGGCGAACGAAGGCCCCTTGGCGCGGCACAGCGCCAGTGGGACCTTAATACTGTCCTCCGATTAAAAACGTGACATCTTTGCGGCTGATTCGCCCCCCTGCGTCGTTGCAAAGCCTCGCCGAACCTTCGGGTTCGCCTGCGTTTTGCGCCTAGCAGGACGGCAAATCATCGCGCAAATCTTATCTACGTTCTAATCGGAGGACAGTATTTTTACTTTTGTGCGCAGCTATCTGCGCCTCTTCCGGCCATGCCTGCCTACGCAAACGCCGCCACCTGCTCTCCAGTCGGCCTGATTATCATCGACACGCCGTCTTTGTAGAAGTTCACTATATCCGCAAACTGGCCGGAAACCATATGAAATATATCAATCAGCGCCGGATCGAAATGGCTCCCCCGCCCTTGTTCCATTATTTCCTCCGCCTGCTCTATACTTAGCGGCGGCTTGTATGGGCGTTCCGATATTAGCGCATCATATACATCCGCAATAGCCATGAGCCTCCCCTCAAGCGGGATGTTTATCCCGCTGAGCCCCAAGGGGTATCCTGACCCGTCCCACTTTTCGTGGTGCGTCCCCGCTATGATCTTCGCGTGGCGCAGGAACTCATGCTCTTCGGTATTTTCCTCTATCCTTTCGATCGCATCCACCCCTATCGGCACATGCGCCTTTATCCTCTCGAACTCTTCGTCCGTCAGTTTCCCCGGCTTGTTCAGTATCGCGTCGCTTATCGCGATCTTGCCCACGTCATGGAGCTGCGCTGAAGGAAGCAGGAAATCTATGTCCCAGCCCAGCACATCATTCGTGTACAGGTTTTCCTCCAGAAGCTTCTCTATGAGGCACTGGAGATAGCGCTGCGTCCGTGTCACGTGGCCGCCTGTGACGCTGTCCCTGAACTCCACGAGCTCCGCGACTATGTTCAGCACCGAGTTTTCAAGCGCCGTGATCTGCTTGGTCTTGATCGATACCGCCGCCTGGAGCCTGTCATTGTGCTTCTTCAGCTCCTTGCGCTGCGATGCTATCAGCAGATGCGTCTCGATGCGCTTCAGCAGCAGCGGCGCAGAGAACGGCTTGGACACATAGTCCGTCGCCCCCAGGTTCAGCCCCTTGAGCTCGCTCCCCTCGTCGCTTTTTGCAGTAAGGAAGATCACAGGCACATCTGCGTATTCCGGCGTGTTCTTAAGCAGCTTTATGGCGTCGTACCCGTCTATATCCGGCATTTCGATATCCAGCAGGATAAGATCCGGCACGAAGCGCTCAAGGCATTCGAACAGCTTTGCCGCAGAAGGCACCGGGTAGACCTCGTAGAAGGTCTTCAGCATGTTCTTCCCTATCGCGAGATTTGACATGTTGTCGTCAACTAATATTATTTTTTGCCGTGTGTTAAGCATCCCAATCACCCCCGAGATTTTATCGTGTTTTTTGTATATACGTATAGCGTATCCCCTCGCCGACGGCTCCCCTATGCCGCCGATCACGCAATGTTCGTGCATCCCCTCCCTTCTGCCTCTCCGCTTGGCGAAAACTTCTCGCAGACTTCCATGAATTCCATGGCGTCTATCTTCTCTTTAAGCCAGGCCACCGTCTCCCCCTGTTCCTGGTAGCTATAGCTTTCCAGCTCGGCCATGGCCTCGTCTACGCCGTCCATGTCGTAGTCCCCGCAGCACTTGGCGAGTTTTCTCAAAAGCGCGGCGTCCGGCGCGTCCTTGACAGGCTTCGCGTTCTTGGCGTCCACCTCGCCCAATGCCGCCTCCATGCGTTCGAGCAGCTTCTCGGTCTCGGCAATGAATCTGCCGTTGTTCATCATCACGAAGCCCATATCGCCCGCTTTGGCCGCATGCTCCAGGGCCTCGGCCAGGTCGCCCGTCTCTTCCGCGCATATGCCGCGGCTGCTGCCCTTGATGCCATGCACTATCACCGCGTATTCCATCAGCTTGCCTTCTTCAGGCATGGAAGCCGCCTTCAGCAGCGGCATAGTGTTGGCTACGTAAGAGTGCAGCACCTGCATTGCCGTTTCGGCATCCCCGCCGAACCGCTCGACGCACCTGCCTACATCTATCCCTTCAATATTTGGGATATCCAAGGCCGCCGGCGCACCTTCCGCCGCTGGCGCCCCATATGCTTCCTGCGCCACTGCCTGGCCGGCCGCGTCGCCCGCCTCGGGGCCGTCTCCATGGCCGCCCAGCTCTAATGCCTTCTCCGCATCCTTGTCCCGCACCCACTGCCTGACGACCGTGTCAAGCTGCATGATGTCGATGGGTTTGGATATGAAGGCCTGGAAGCCGTTTTCTATGAACATCTTCTCATTGCCTATGATGGCATTGGCGGTAAGCGCTATTATCGGTATGTTCTTGGCATATTCGGTGCCTATCTCCTGGCGTATGATCCGCGTCGCCTCTATGCCGTCGATCTCCGGCATCATATGATCCATGAAGATGGCATTGTATTTCACCGCCTCGCTCTTTATAATGTTTACGGCCTCTCTGCCGCCTTCGGCGCAGTCCACCTGCATGCCATACGGCTTCAGCATGCCCTTCGCCACATCCAGGTTCGTGCGTACGTCATCGACCACCAGCACCTTGGCATATGGCATCTTTATCCGCACAAGCTTCGCATTGTTGCTGAGCTTGTTGTCGGAGTAGTTGAAATGCTTCAGGTTCTCCGCCACCTTCTCGCCTATAGGCTCCTCAGTCACGAATTTCTGCTTGAAGCGCGCGGTGAACACGCTGCCCTTGCCGTATTCGCTTTCAACGCTGATGTCGCCTTCCATCATGTTGACCATCATCCGGGTCACCGAAAGCCCCAGCCCGGTGCCCTCTATCTTCCTGTTGGACTTCGTGTCCACCTGGTTGTAGTCAGAGAACAGCTTCTTCATGTCCTCGGCCTTTATGCCGATCCCCGTGTCCTTGACCTTGGTGGTGAACCATATGTCGTCCCCGTCCCGCTCGCATGACACGTACCAGTCGACCTGCCCCTGCCGCGTGTACTTGAACGCGTTGCTGATCAGGTTGTTGAAAACCTGCTTCAGGCGCAGTTCGTCGCCGTACAGCCTGCTCGGCATGTCCGCCTCTATATGAATGTTGAACTTGATCGGCTTGTCGGCTATGCGCATTATGTTCAATGTGACCGTATCGTTGATCAGGCTCGGCACATCATATTCCACAGGCATCAGCTCGAACTTCCCTGACTCTATCTTCGAAATGTCAAGTATGTCGTTCACGATGTTCAGCAGCGTCATCCCTGCGTTGTGGATCTTCCTGAGCCCGTCGTTTGTGTCTTCCTGAGTGCCGTCTGAGTCCATCATAAGCTCTGATAGGCCCACGACGGCATTCAGTGGCGTCCGCATCTCATGGCTCATATTGGCCAGGAAGCGGCTTTTCGCCTCCGATGCGTTCTTCGCGACCTCGCCCAGCTCTATGAGGTTCGCGTTCTGTTCTTCTATACGCTCGAACGGCTTCGCAAGGCTGTTCGAAAATCCCATTGCGCAGGCCACCCCTATCAGCAGGAAGAACGCGGCCGCGATCATGAGCCCCTGCTGCACCTGGGTGGCAGGGCTTTCCCTGAGCGGCGCGGCCACCCCCAGGACCCAGCCATTGTTGGACCCCGTGACCTCGGAATAGACACATAGGCGTTCCACCCCCAGATAGGAGTAGAATCCGGATCCCTTGCCACCTTTGATCATCTGCTCGTAGAACGCGCCCATCCTCTCCAGCGACGGATCTGTCTTGGCCAGGGTGATATAGTTGTCCCTTCTCAGGACCATTTCCCTGCGGTAATTCGAAATCATCACGCCGCTTGAATCAAGCATGAAGATATTGCCGGTCTCCCAGATCCGGAAGTCGCGCAGGAAATCGCTGAAGATCATGCCGGACACCGTGACTGTCATCACGTTGCTGCCCATGGGCACGCATATATAACTGACCAGCTGGCGCGTTATCCGGTCCCTCCTTGTTGTGGTGATGTTCGCCCCGCCCGCGAAGGCCTTATCCAGGTTCACGCTGCCTACCATCGAGAATGGCGCAGGCGCCGTCCCGTATGAGGCTATTATCTTCTCCCTGTCAAAAACCGTAATCGCCATGTATTCCGCGTTTATTTTTACTTGTTCCTCCATGGCCTGGCGGAGCTTATCAGGGCCCGCGTTTATTATCTTCTGCGCTACGGCCGTCGCGTCCGCCTTGAGCAGGTTCATTTTGCTCGTGACGAGTTCGTCCGCAATGGCCACGACCGCTGTCATGTCGCTTTCCACCGTCTCCAGCAGGCGTGATTGCGTGAATAGCATGCCCATCCCCATATTGGCCGCAGTAATCAAGACCACGATGGCCGAGATCACTAGGAATACTTTCACACGTATTGACATCTTGTCCTCCTTTCTTGGCCCTGCCGGCTTCCGCCTGGCCGCGCCCGTTCCGGCCCGGCAATGCCAAGGCCTTGTTATAGGGGGAATTAAACTTCGAGTTGCACTTATTCCGGATTTCCGCAAATTATTGAACTGAGGATTGCGGGAAATCCTACTTCGGCGTAGCGTACGGCATTTGGCAGACGGCAAAACGGTGCATTTCATCTGTATTTCCGCCTTGGATGCGCCCTATGGGGAAAGCCGTACATATTGCTCACGCCTCAGTCCTACGGTCGGCGTAATAATTGGTGCTAATTGCAGAATCAGTGCTCGGATTACACTAATCTAACATAATACGCCCTCAAATCGTCCGTATATTACAATAATACCTATTATACGAATCGCGTGATATATCCTAATTTTGATTAAATAAATCCCAGCTACATCCCGGTTTGGTTTTTTTTCATCACATAATACGTACTGTATTTTTATAAAAAAATCGCAAATCACACCCAAATCTGTATTGCATTTTATGTTTTGTTGGTGTATACTAAAGGTGCAACGA
>JAIRSA010000006.1 GCA_031255695.1 Eubacteriales Family XIII. Incertae Sedis bacterium
GATCGCGGCTTTAGCGACATCAACGCTGTCATACATGGTGTTCTCCTTGTTCCCGCACATATCCCTGCCCATATCAGTTCCTGGCAGATCACATGGCATTCTGGCGGCTGATTTGGCAGCCGCAGCGCCACAGGCGGATCTGCGGCGGGATACTGCCCGCCGCCCCGTCCGCCATGCATATACATGCATATATTAGAAAAGATTCGCAAATATCTCGCGCAGCTCGCCGTCTTCGAGGAAGACATAGTTGTTGGCCAGCAGCCTCTGCTGGTTGTCCACAGTCGACTTGGTGAACTCGTCGATCTGGGCCTCGGTCATGCCGTACTCGCGGAGCGGCTTCTTCGCGATCAGCTTGTTCAGGAAACCTTCCAGCTCCCCGTATACATCGCCCGCCGGGTCCGCCCCGATTATGCCGGCGAAGATCTTCGTGAGCGACACGATCTTGCCGTTCGGGTTCTTCCTGATGTACATCTTCAGCACTTCCGTGAAGAACTGATAGTTGGCCTCGCCGTGCGGCACATGGAACGCGCCGCCGATCGAGTAGGACAGCGCATGCACTGCCGCGCATCCTGCATTGCCGAAGGCAATGCCCGCGTAGTTGGACGCGAGCACGAAGTCCTTCATGTGCTTGAACCTCTCGTCCTCGCCCTTTTCCACGACCTGCTTGTAGCCGGCCATGATCAGCTTTATCGCCTCGATCGAATATGCCTCCGTGAAAGGCGTGGCCTTCGGCGAAAGGTAGGACTCCACCGCATGTATCAGCGCGTCCACGGAACTCGTGATAAAGAACTTGTATGGAAGGCCGTCCATGGTCTCCGGGATCAGCACCGCCATATCGGCGTATGTCTCTTCGACCGCTATGCCCTTCTTCACATGAAGCTGCTTGAGCTCGGCTATCGCCACATTCGTGACCTCGCTGCCCGTGCCGCATGTAGTCGGGACGACCACAAGCTCCTTGACCTTCTTCGGCGCCGCGGCGCCCGTGAAGAGATCCTCCGACCTCGCAGGCACATCAAGCGCCAGTATCTTGCATATATCGACGATCGTGCCGCCGCCAAGGGCGATTATCCTCTTGTAGCTGTACTTGGCCGCTTCCTTGGCAATGCTGTCGATCATCTCGTCCGACGGCTCTCCCGCCCCGTGTTTCTCCTGGAAGATCACGTTGGTCTTGACGCCGAGCGGCTCCACATACGGCTTATAGATCCACTCGTTCGTCACAAGCAGATCGCCCTCGCCGATCTTGAACTCATCGTTGAATTCTTTGACCTTATCGAAATAGTATATTTTCGGGACTACACGCAACGCTAACATACCCAAACCCTCCTAGTTTCCGGGCGCCCCAGGCATGCCTGCGCCGCGCCCAACATTGATTTAAATTATTTTCTATTTTTGTAAATTGTTCCTTGCAGCATCCGGCCAGGACAGCCGCCTGCCCTGGATGCGCCGCACAGCTGCCCGCGCACCCACGCCGGGCGCCCCGCATGGCCGCCCGATCAAAACTTATCCGAAAACCTCTTCTCGAACTCTTCCACGAGTTCCGCCCGTTTGTCCGGATGGGCTATGTTTATCAGGTGCCTCGCCCTCTGCCTGAGCGACTGCCCTTTAAGCGGCGCTATCCCATATTCGGTCACTACATAGTCGATGTCGTTCCTGGATGTAGTGACAGGCGCCCCCTCGTCGAGGAATGGGACGATCTTCGATATGATGCTGCCGTCCTTCTTTATAGTCACCGACGGCATCGCGATGATGGCCTTGCCGCCATCGCTCATCGCCGCGCCGCGTATGAAGTCCACCTGGCCGCCCACGCCGCTGAACTGGCGCAGCCCCATTGCCTCCGCGTCAACCTGGCCCTGCAGATCGATCTGGATCGCGGAGTTGATGGATACGATCTTGTGCTGGCGGCTCACCACTATCGGATGATTCACATAATCCACCGGCCTGACCTCCACGGCCGGGTTTTTATGCGCAAAGCGGTACAGCTTTTCCGTGCCCATAAGGAAGGCGACCGTCATCTTGCCGACATTCTCGGATTTTTTGCGGTTCGTTATGACCCCTGACTCAAAGAGCTCAAGCGTGCCGTCGGAGATCATCTCCGAATGTATGCCCAGATCCTTCTTGTCCTTCAGGAAGAGCATAACGGCGTCCGGTATGCCGCCGATGCCCAGCTGGAGCGTCGAGCCGTCCTCGACGAGCGAGGCGCAGTGTTCGCCGATGGACTTCTCCACATCGCCTATCGTAGGCGGCTTGATCTCGAACATGGGCGCGTCCGCTTCCACAAAATGGTCGATCTCGGACACGTGCACGAAGCTCTCGCCATAGGTGCAGGGGAAGTTGCTGTTGACCTGCGCCAGCACCAGCCTGGCGCTCTTCAGCGCCTGCAATGTGTAGTCCACCGATGTCCCTAGGCTGCAATAGCCATGCTCGTCGGGCGGCGACACCTGGCACATGAGGACATCCAATGTCAGCTGCCCTGTACGGAACAGCTTGGGCACTTCGTGGAAAAACGCGGGCGTGAAATCGCCCCTGCCTTCCGCGAGGCAGGCCCTGACGTTCGCCCCCGCGAACATCGGGTTCACCCGGAAGTGCTTCTCCATGCCTGGGGCTGCGTACTTCCCGAGGCCCAGGCTCACCATATGCCTTATCTCCACGTTCTCGAAACGCTCTGCGTTCGCCACAAGGGCGTCTGTCAGGGCCGGCGGCTCGCCTACGGCATGCGCCAGGACTACCGTCTCCCCCGACCTTATGTTGCGCACCGCCTCGTCGGCCGTGCACAGCCTGCTCTTATAGATTTCTTTCCAATTCAAATAATCACCCCTCGTACTTAAGGCACGCCTCGCGCCGCCCCGGATTTCGGACAGGGGCGCCGCAAAGCCCGCACTGATGCCCTGGCCCGGCGGCGCCCTGGCGCCTATTGGGGCGCCCAGCCCCGCCGCCGCTGCCCAGGATCAGTGTCAAATGGGCGGATCCGCCGTAAAGCCGCGGCAGATCCGCAGAATAATATATCTCAAGGCCGCCTGGCGCCTAAGCGCCCCGGCCCTTAGGCCTAGCATGTCCTGCGCCGCCCCCGCCTTTCGGACAGGCAGCGCCTCAGCCAGCACGCCCCCGCCTTCGGATGGGCAGCGCCTCAGCCAGCACGCCCCCGCCTTTCGCACAGGCAGCGCCTCAGCCGCGGGCCAGAAATTCTTCCAGCCTTGCTATGGCGCCGGCTATACCGTCCCATTCATGGACGGCCACAAGGCCGCCCGCCGTGCGAATCCGGCTGAGATCCGTGCACCGGCTCGTACATCCGGCAAAGTACAGAAGCAGATCATAGCTGCCGCCGTCCTCCGCGAACACAAACGAAATCCGCCCCTCGAACACAGGCTTTATGGCCCGGAACGCGTCGCCGCGCGCGTAGCGCGGGTTGCATCCGCCGCAGAACTTCACGCCGCACAGGGGCAGCCCCTTAGAGCCCGCACCCGCGCCGCAGGCCATATCAGTCCTTTATGCCGGCAAGGCTCTTGGCCAGCGCCTTCTTGCCGTTGATATTGCCCTGCCTCGCGATCATGATGCGCTGCGCCTGCGGC
>JAIRSA010000043.1 GCA_031255695.1 Eubacteriales Family XIII. Incertae Sedis bacterium
TGGTGGTCTGCCGCGCCAAGGGCGTGTGCGTCACACCCAAAGAAAGCAAGCGGAAATAACGCCGGGCCCACTAGCGGCGCAAGCCGGCAGTGGCACCTGCGGCGCAAGCCGGCAGTGGCACCTGCGGCGCAAGCCGGCAATGACCCTCGCGGCGCAAGCCGGCAGTGGCCCTCGCGGCGCAAGCCAGCAGTGGCACCTGCGGCGCAAGCCAGCAGTGGCCCTCGCGGCGCAAACGAGCCAAGGGCTTGCGGCGCGAAGGGAAAGGCGGTCCGTGCACGTCAACTGGCGCAATAGCTTGCGCCGCAAGGTGGATAGCCTATTGGCATTTGCCGATAGGCTATCCGTATTTTCGCTGCGCTCGTTCCCATCTTCTGCATAGAAAAAGAGGCTTACTATCACAATAAGTCTCTTAAATAAGGCTATGTCATCATTTCAGCCTTCGATTCCTTTTAGATACGATGTTGGATTTTTTAGTTTTGCCTTACCCTGCAACACAAACCGTTCTGCCGTTTCAAATGCTATCGTTTTATCAATTTTATCCGTTACAAATACATAGCCACGCCATTTGTTGGAATTAAAGCTACCTGCCCAGTGGTCTAACTTAACAAAATCATTTACCGTCATCAACTCATTATTATCTTTCCCAAGAACAACTGGTTCTATGGTCGATCCATAACTCACCAATTTGGGGAATACGATATATGTATCAAACATGGTGAAATTGACATCTTTATTTCTTATTTTATACGCAGCAACTAACTTCTTGTAAAAATCCCTTCGCTTTTCCAAAGCTTTTTCGAACATCATATCCCTTAAATCAGAAATAATTGTATCGAGTGGAGGCGCGTTTTCGCGCGTTATTATGGAAAACAAGTCTGCAACATCGTTTCCCATATCATCAACAGAATAGGTGCTCATATTTTTTTTACATTTATACATTATTGCTTCGCATTGCCTCTTTATAGTGCTTTCAATAGTGCTTTCATCTTTCTCCATACCTGTTGATTGTATATTCGCCTGTGAAACTTCAAAACATCTTTTGGGAAGCCTACGGTGCCTAATGTTCTGCGCTAAAGCACCTAAATCCAAGAATCCATATTCGGGGAATGGATTACGACCTTCTTGTTTTGTAGCCAAGCTTAAAACGTCTGAATCTGTATATCGCAAAAAATCAGCGAAATTTTTAATTATATCAAGAGAACAAAGACCATAGATGTAATCTTTAATCATTGTCTCCGTTATGAGGACTTTTTGGTGATAGTATATGTAACTAAATAACATGATTTTGCTGAATGTCAATTCTTCTATCGCAGTTACCCCATTAAACTTGATTACCAATCGTTTTTCATTTCGTTTTTCATTCTTCTTGTTTTCAGCTTCCACATTGTGGACAATGATTTTTGTAAATAGCCTTTCAATGTCATAAGCTAAAGAAAGACCAGCGGTAAAACTATCGCGCTTAATATAATCAAGTTTGTCCGCATCAAAAGGGCCATTGATAATTGATGTTTGATAACTAAGTATCTCGTTACCTCGTTCTATATTCGCGCCAATAATCATCTTGCCTATATCATGGAACAGAGCGGAGCGTGGCGAGATTTCACTTTTTTCTGGATAATCAATGTGGTCGAAGAAAAATTTTTTGAATGATTGCGTGTTAATTATCATAAATGAGAGTATTTCATGTGGCTTGGGTTTGCGTTCAAGTTTTTCATTAAACAACATTTTTAGTTTCACGAAATCTTCGAATTCACCATATATGCTTTCCGAAAGGTGAGAGTAGAAGCAGTGACCAATGTCATGTAGCAAAGCAGCAAGATATATCGCATTTTTTGAATCGGGCGGTATACAAAAACCGCGCGTATTTGCATCAATCTTCTCGCACATCTTTTTCGCAGCTGATGTAACACCAAGCGAATGTTCAAACCGTGAATGTCTCGCAGATGGATATGTTAACATCGCCAAACCGACTTGGTTTATATCTCTTAACCGCTGAAACAAGGGGGAATCGATTATTTGCATTTCCCAAGCCGAATACTCAACCGAACCCCAAACAGAATCATGTATCGTTTTGCTCTCAGCATCGCCTGTCCGATAACCGGCAAGTTTTTCAGAAACGAAGCTCTCAATATCATTTTCAATAAACTTATATTCGGGTGAATCAATCAATTCTTTTATTGCACTCATTTAATCACCCTCTTAAAAGGTGTTCGCTAATTCCAATATAGCGTTCCTGGTTGTTTCATCGCAAGCAGTCAAAATGCTCTCTGCATCTTGGTCTGTTAAATAAATTACTATTTTCTCGTAAGTCGGGTTTAATTTCCCAATAATGCCGAATGTTTGCAAATTATTTATACCTTCATTTATATCATATGAAACCACACTATCTATGCTAGCTCGAAACTCAATATCGTCAAATAGATAGCTAAACTCTGATTTGGAAGTTTTCTTAAAATTAAAAACTTTATCAACGATGCTATTTGGGTCGATGATCACATTCTTGTTTTTTGCTAATGATGCACATAGATACCTCATAAAATCATATGAGCTTACTTTCGGTGCAAGATTGGTTATTTTCATAAAATCTCTCCCTCGGCAGGATTTACTGCTACCTACTGTCTTAGGCATTAACATCGCCTGCTCCTATTATATGCATATCAGCATGATAAGTTGTAAAACGCCGCACATCGGCATTTTACCATATTTAATCATCAATTGCAAGGGCGATTGCATGAATGTGGCGATTGCATGAAAATTTTCAGCGTCGTCCATTTTTTTATTTTTAATTCTCCATCAGTGTAATAAAACATCATATTTCCTTATTTGTGCCATTCTTTATGCGATTTTCTAAATCATTTCTTGCCCCTCTGAGTTCATTTTACATTTGTTTCAAAATTATGTCTAGTATTTTGGGGCAAATTTCGGATCGCAGGCGCCCTTGGCTGTGCCGGGTCCGTAGGCGCGGGCACGCTTTTGCTGGAAAAATAGCCTGGGATGTGATAAAGTATAGTCAAGGAAAAGTTGTGAGCGCTGGGCGGGCAGACGGCGGCGTGGCGGCAGCCAGGGCGCATACGGCAGCGGCAGCCCAGCGGCGTGGCGGCAGCCAGTGCGCATGCGGCAGCAGGCAGGCGGCGGTGCGGCGGCAGCTAGTGCGGGCCCGGCGGCGTGGCGGCAGCTAGTGCGCATACGGCAGCAGGCCGGCGGCGTGGCGGCAGCTATGGTGCACACGGCGGCTACTCGGCAGGCGCGAAGGGATTACTATGGCTTATAAGGTAAAACTTGAGATCTATGAGGGGCCTTTCGATCTATTGGTATCATTGATCGAGAAGGCTGCCATGAACATCTATGACATACAGGTGTCGGAGATAACCCGCCAGTATCTTTCGTATATCGAAGAGATGCAGTCGCGGGATCTTGCGCTAAGCGGCGAGTTCATGGTCCTCGCGGCCGCCCTGATCGAGCTGAAGTCGAAGATGCTGCTGCCACGGGCAAAGCCCGAAGAGATGGCCAGCGACACGGATCCGCGCGCCGAGCTTGTGCAGAAGCTGCTGGAATACAAGAAGTACAAAGCGGCGGCGGATCTCCTGATGGAGCAGGAAGAATACGCAGGGATGCTATTCGAAAAGCCGACAGAGGATCTCAGCCCGTATACCGACGAGCCAGACATATATATCCGTATGGACATCGAGCACTTCATTAACGCCTTCCGGGCCTTCATTGTCAGGAAGCGGCGTGTTGAAGAGGTACGGCGGCGCTACGAGCGCATCGAGCAGCAAAGGGAAACCGTCGAATCGAAAATCGCGTCCATAAAACTGGCATTCAGGACACGCAAGGCAAAGGTCCTGCGTTTTCGCGAGCTTCTGGAAAACGAGGGGGACAGGTATGAGGAAGTCCTTACATTTATGTCCGTGCTTGAGATGGTGCGCAGCAAGCTTGTAAGGGCGCGGCAACGGCGAAGCTTTTCGGAGATAAGCGTCGAGCTGCGCAAAAATGGGGAGGCGGAAGATGCCTGATAAAAAACATATCAAGTCGGCCTTCGAATCCATGATGTTCGTGTGGGGCGACCCATTGGAGGTCAAGGCGGCGGCGGATGTGATGAATATAGACAGACAGGCTGCCTATGAGTGTTTCAAGGAGCTTCAGTCGGAATACGCTGCGGCCGGGCGGGGGATCAGGATCCGCGAGATCGACGCGGCCTTCCAGTTTGTGACCGAAGCCTCCAATTATGAGCACCTGCGGCGGCTCTGCACGCCAATAAAGGAAAAACGGCTCTCGCAGGCCGCCCTTGAGGTCCTGGCCATAATCGCCTACCGCCAGCCCGTGACCAAGGGCGAGATAGACGCCATACGCGGGGTAAAGTGCGAGAGGACGCTGGAGAGCCTTATAAAGAAGGGGCTGGTGGAGGAAGTCGGCAGATCCGCCGCGATAGGCAGGCCCATCCTTTATGGGACGACAGCCGAGTTCCTGCGGCATTTCAACTTCGAAAGCCTTGCCGAGCTGCCGGAAATCGAAGACATCGAAGGCGCCATACAGGAGCAGGAACCTGCCGAAAGCCCGGATTTCGAGCAGCTTGAGATCGATATCAGCTCCGGGCATGCAGGCAGCGGCGATGCAGACGAAGGCGGCGGCGCAGACGGCACAGGCGCCGGCGGCGGCAGCACAGCCGCAAGCGAGGCCAGCGCCGGCGCGGACGAAGTCGAAGGCGGCGGCGCGGTCGCAGGCGACGGCGGCGGCGCGGACGTAGGCGAAGGCGGCGGCGCGGACGAAGACACCGGCGCTGGCGCAGCACAGCGAAATATATGAAAGGGCGCCGCCGACGCGGCGATGTGAATAATGGCTAAAATCAAGCTAATCGCGTTAGACTTAGACAAGACCTTGCTCAACTCCGAAGGCAAGCTTTCCGAAGGCAACCGCAAAGCCCTAGTAAGGGCCATAGAAGCCGGCATAATAGTAGTGCCGGCCACCGGCCGGGCCAAATCGACCGTCCCCCCTGAAATTCTGGACTTAGGCGCACGATACCTGATCTGCGGCAACGGCGCCCTCATCTTCGACATACCGGGCGGAAAGAAACTATACGAAAAACTCATACCCGCCGAGGGGCTCGAACGCATGAAGCCCTTCCTCGACGACACCTCATTTATGAAAGAGGCCTTCTACGAAGGCGTCCCCTACACAGACGAGATCTATTACAGCGATATGGCCCGCTTCGGCGTGAGCGGCGACTTTCTTGAATACTACAAGGCGAGCCGCAGCCCCGTAAAAGACCTCGCTGCATTCATCGAAGAGAGGAAAGACAGCATCGAAGTCATCAACATGATATTCGCCGACGGGAGGCGCAAGGCCTCCGTATGGAAATCTTTGGAAGAAATCGACATCATCGAAGTGACCACATCCCTCGGCTTCAACCTTGAGGTCGGCGCCAGGGGGATGAGCAAGGCCAGCGCCATGTCAGCGCTCTGCGGCATACTGGGCATCGAACCCTCGCAGGCACTTAGCTGCGGCGACAACGACAACGATGCAAGCATGCTGGAGTTCGCGGGGATCGGCGTCGCCATGGGCAACGCCACACCGAACGCAAAGGCGGCGGCGGATTTCGTCACAAAAACAAATGACGAAGACGGTGTCGCCTTCGCCATAGAAAAATTCGCCCTCTAGTACTGCTCCGCCCTGCGCCGCCAGGGCCAGCGCGCCAGCAAGATCGCTGCACACACCCCGCGCCGCCTACTTTATATCAGCGCTCGTCGATCGGCGTATACACATTCCGGACGCACACATTCATATATGCCGGGCGGATGATCTTGCCCGCGTTTATCAGTTCCTCGATCCTATGGGCGCTCCATCCGGAAATGCGCGCGATTGCAAAGATCGGGGCGTAAAGCTCCAGCGGCAGATCCAGCATGCTGTAGACAAAGCCGCTGTAAAAGTCTATATTGGCGCTGACGCCCTTGTAAATCCTGCGCTCCCCGCTTATCACCTTGGCCGCCATCTCCGCGACCTTATTGTACAGCAGATATTCCTCATGCCGCCCCTTCTCGCGGGACAGGCTCTCCACAAAGCGCTTGAATATGTTCGCCCGCGGGTCCGACAGCGAATAGACCGCGTGGCCCATGCCATAGACGAGCCCCGCCCGGTCAAAGGCCTCCCCATTGAGCAGAGCGCGTATGTACGCCTCGACCTCTTCATCATCCTTCCAGTCCTTCACCGTCTTCATGATGTCGTCGAACATCTGCACGACCTTTATATTCGCGCCCCCGTGCTTCGGCCCCTTCAGCGAGCAGATTGACGCCGCGACGGAAGAATAGGTGTCCGTGCCCGAAGACGAGACGACATGCGTGGTGAACGTCGAATTGTTGCCGCCGCCGTGCTCCGCATGCAGCACCAGCGCGACATCGAGGATCCTGGCCTCAAGCTTGCTGTACTTCCCGTCCTTGCGCAGCATTATCAGGATATTTTCCGCCGTGGACAGCCCAGCCTTGGGCGTATGTATGAACAGATCGTCGCTTGCGAAATAATGCCGGTAAGCCAGGTAGCCGTACACCGAAAGCAGCGGGAATACCGCGATCAACAGCAGCGACTGCCTGAGTACGTTCGCTATGCCCACATCGTTCGCCTTCGTGTCATATGAATGCAATGTCAGGACGCTCCTCGCCAGCGTGTTCATCATATCCGCGTTCGGCGCCTTCATAATAATGTCGCGCACGAAACTGCTGGGCAATGTCCTGTATTTTTCAAGCATCTTGGTGAAATCCGCGAGCTGCTTCCTGTCCGGCAGCTTGCCGAAAATGAGCAGGTACGTGGTCTCTTCGAAGCCGAAGCGGTCCTCTGTTATGAAGCCACGGACCAATTCCTCCACATCCACGCCGCGGAAAAACAGCTTGCCGTCCATGGGCACCTTCTCGCCCGACGAATTGTCAAAGGCCTGTATCTCGGAAATCTCCGTCAGGCCCGTGAGCACGCCGTTCCCCTCCAGGTCGCGCAGCCCCCTGTTGACCTTGTATTCGCGGTAGAGCGCCGGATCGATCACGCTGTTCTCAACGCAGACCTTGGCCAGCCTCTCGATCTCCGGAGTGATTTCAGAGTATCTATCGTCAAGAGTATCAAATCCTGTAGGTAACATAAAACATCCCTCTCAATTCAATTAGTTCGGAGAACAGTATAGCCATCAATCCGATGAAGAGGCATACACGCGCCGTGTGCCATCCGGCCGCAGCGCATACGCGCCTCACTTGGTCACAGCGCCGTAGATTTCGCGCACGGCGGCCGCGTCCATCGGTACGAAGCCTTTGATCAGCCCGCCGTTATCCTCCATGCACCTGCGGACGACATCCTCAAGATCCCCTTCGGGCACGCCGAGCCCTTCCAGCGTCAGCGGCATGCCTATGGAAGCAAGCCAGGCGCGGAAACGCCGCACGCCGTCCGCCGCCGTCGCGGCCACGTCATCCATATCCAGCGCCGCCCCGAACACCTTGACGCCGAACTGCGCCACCCGCGCCACCTGCTTGGGCGTCCCGTGCTTTATCACATAATCCAGCATTGCGGGCATGGCCACAGACAGCCCCGCCCCATGCGCCGTATCGTAATGCCCGCTAAGCTGCGCCTCCAGCGGGTGCTCCCCGCCGCGCCCCTCCGCGTCTCTGCCGATGCCATTGACATCATTGTGGCTGAACGAGCCCGCAAGCATAAGCTCGGCCCGCGCCTCATAGTCCCTTGGCTTGCTGACAGCTATGGGCGCATACCTCACGACCGTGCGGAATGTTCCTTCGCAGTATTCGTCGCCGAGGCAGCTGTCATTTACGCTGAAATATCTCATAAATGTATGGGCAAATATATCTGCGGACCCTGCGGCCGTCTGGTACGGGGACACCGTATACGTCAGTTCCGGGTTCATTATGGCGAACAGCGGGCGGCATGGCGTCCACATGAAGCCCTTCTTCATGCCTGTATTGCCGTCATCCACCAATACGCTTGAGCAGCTGGTCTCGCTGCCTGCCGCGGCAATGGTGTGGATGGTGCCGAGCGGCGCCATCTTCCGCGCCTCCGCCCCATTGTAGAACTGCCAATATTCCCCTTCATTTGCAAGCCCCAGCGCTATCGCCTTCGCCGTGTCGATGGAACTGCCGCCGCCTACGCCAAGCAGAAAGTCGATCTTCTCCTCGCGCGCCAGCCTAAGCCCCTCATCGACAAAGGTACGCCTGGGGTTCGGCTTGACCCCGCCAAGCTCGGCCCGATATATGCCTGCCGCATCCAGGGCGCCCGTAACCCGTTCGTAGAGCCCGCTCTTCTTGATGCTGCCCCCGCCGTACACGAGCATTAGCCGCGAACCGCCATATTTGCGCACAAACTCCCCAGCTCTCGCCTCAACGCCCTTTCCGAACAGTATTTCAGTATACATATGAAAAGAAAAATCGGCAAATGATTTCACTGCTAGCACCTCCACTTCCATCTGCCGCCATGCGGCAGTACAACAGCACAGGCCGCCTCCACAAGACAGGCAGCAAGACGACAAAATGCAGTACGGCTATATCCACAAAATCTGAGTGAGAAGAATCACAGACACTGTATTGCAATCAGCATATATACTTTATCACAAACCCAATCAAAAATCAATGCCGCCCACAAGCTTATTTCTTGCATCCGCATCCGCCGATTTCCAGCCACCGCGGCGATCCGAAGGAACCGCCCTGGGGCTCGCGCCAAAGTTTTCATTTTGCCGTATCCGCATTGTCGGATCATCATATTCTGTTGAGGTTTGCCCTGCATCATGGTACAATTTGGTTAAGGCCCATGCCATAAGGCCATCAAGCTATCGGGCTATCAGGCGGCCGCCTGGCGCCACAGCCCGCCGAAACGCTCGGCGGTTCTGAAAGGCGGGCCTGCCGAAACGCTCGGCGGTTCTGAAAGGCAGGCCTGCCTAAACGCTCGGCGATTCCGCAAGGCGGGCTCGCCCAAGGGCTGGCCATTCAGCCAAATCCGTGATGGGGCGCCCCCGCAAGCGCGGGATCGCCGCCATACTCAAATCGAAAATATATGGAGGTTCGTTCTATTGAGACTGAACAAGTATATC
>JAIRSA010000069.1 GCA_031255695.1 Eubacteriales Family XIII. Incertae Sedis bacterium
GCGCAAAACGATTGTCGCGCATGCTGAGAGGCGATCGCGCCGCCGCCGATCTTTTGTGGCGACGGCTCTGGCAATATTTCTAGTGGTGGCGTCCGAGCCGACGGCTGCATATGTATATGAGGGCCTTGATTCGCGTGGCTTTTTTGAGGATCCCGCCGCCGCGCTCGTGTATTCAAAACAGAAAATCATGAATTTTTTCAATACGGCGTACGGCGGAGAGGCGAGCGCCGACGTGGGGGCTAACGGGGCACAATTCGACCCCGGCTTCGAAAGCGGCGGGCTGTACAGTTCCGCCGCCCTGCTGGCGGAACTGGATACAGGCACCGTGCTGCTGAAGAAGAATGCCGAGCTGCGCATATACCCTGCCTCTTTGACGAAGATGATGACGGCGCTTCTGGCGGCGGAGTATTTGGACGGCTTGCCAGAGGCCATATCGGTAGACCCGTCCATCTTCCCCGGGCTTTATGTAGCGAACGCCTCTATGGCAGGCTTTATGCCGGGTGAAGAGGTCAGGGCGGAGGACCTGGTGTACGGCGTCATGGTAGCCTCCGGCGCGGAGTGCTGCATCGCGCTCGCGCAGGCCATCGCCGGTTCGGAAGAGGCCTTTGTGGAGATGATGAACGCCCGCGCGAAAGAGATAGGCATGTACGGGACCCATTTCACGAATTCGACCGGGCTGCATGACCCTGAGCATTTCAGCACAGCCAGGGATATGGCTAAACTCTTGCTTATAGCGCTTAGTAACGAACTGTTCGAGTCGGCTTTCACGGCGGCGGCGCACACCACGGCGCCCACGAGCATGAGGCCGGACGGATGGCTGATGGAAAGCGACGTATTTGCGAAAATGGATGCAGCCGGTTTCCCGGAGGGCCTTGTGGCAGGCGGCAAGGCTGGGTACACACAGGAAGCGGGCCAATGCCTGGCATCCGTGGCGGAGAAAGGCGGGAAGCGCTACATCTTCGTGTCTACAGGCAATGGGGTAGAAAAGAAGGGGATGGCATACAGCATAGAAGACGCGCTGAACGTATACAGCAATGCGCTGCGGTAGGGCCGCGCAGGGGATAAATACCAGCATAAAAAACCCCCGGCATGGCAAGCCAGCCGGGGGTTTCGTCCGCTCATATGCCAGTGGGATCGCCCCGCTGGCGTTTTTTGTATGCTGCCGGCGCTGTAGCCGGGAAACACGGTGGCGCATCCGCGCCAAGGTTTTAGCACAAGGCAGTGGAGCGCCTAGCTGCTAGTTCACCATACAATTCCCCCATCCGGAAAGACGGGCCGCTCTGCAAGGGCACGGAGTATGGCGTCTTCCCAAACGTCCGCCATCTTGCGGTAGCCAGAGTCCACGGGGACCAAGGCGCTGAAGTGGTCGGTGCCGGTCCTGAGCACGCCGCTCATTTCGGCAAGCCAAATGGGTTCGTAACCGGCCCTGTCAGCCACCAGCTGGCGTATGTCGTCATTGAAAGTATCGACGCGCGACTGGAGGCTTCTGGTTGCAGGATCTATCACGGTGGAGACAATGATCCTGGCATACGGCGCGGCTGCGCGCACTTCGTCCAAAAGCGCCTCAAAGCGATCAATGGCGGTGCCGAGCCTGTAGTTCAAGGTCAGGTCGGCGGTGCCGGCGTAAAGCAGGATCACGTCTGGATCGGTGCCGCTTACGGCATCCAGCACCTTGGGCGTCAGCTGGTCGATCCGCAGGGAGAGATAGCCTTCATGGTCGGGGTCGACATTATTTGAAAGCCCAGTGCGGTTGGAGCCGATGAAGTCAAACGCAAGATCGCTGCCAGACAGGCTGTCATACAGATAGCCACGGTATCCGGCGAGGGATGAGCCAAGCCCAGAGCCAAGCCCAAGCGTGATCGAATCGCCGAACGGCATTATCGTGACGGCCGGGGTGCTGGGAACATCAGGATCGTCTATCACGCCAACATTCAGGCCGTCAATGAATTCCGAAAGCGTATTGGCGAAGATGTTCGCGATCTTTTCATAGCCAGAATCATCGGGATGCAGCACATCGAAGTAGTCCCTGCCCTTGATGAGGGCAGTTTCCAGATCCGCCAGGTACACGTCGCCGTATTTCGCGGACTGCGTGGCAACGATGTCACGGATGCTTTCGTTCAGCTTCTTTACTTTCCTTGCCTGGGACGAGTCAGTGGACTCAAGCACTGTCGACACGACGATTTTGACGTCAGGGGCCGCGTAATAGCGGATGTCGTCGATCAGGCGCTCAAACCTTCTGGGCGCATCGTTCAGGGCGTAGCTGAACCAGCAGTCGTTGCTGCCGATGTTGAGCAGGACCACGTCAGGCTGGAGGCGCGGGAATGTAGTGGGTATCCGCGAGCCTATATTGCCTATGAGCCAGCCGCTGTAGCCCTCATGGTCGATGTCGATATTGAAGCCGTTCCCTGCTTTCTGGGAACCCACGAAATCGTAGTAGATCGACGCATCGTCCAAGATGCCCTGCAGGTAGCCGCGGTAACCGGCAAAATCAGCACCGATCCCGCTTCCGAGGCCAACCGTCTCCGAAGAGCCCATCGCCACGATCTTCAATGGGGACGAAGTGAGTATGTCCTTGTTGGCGGCGGGCAGGAGATCGGCCAAACCTGCGGCGAACGCCTGGGATATCTTCTTGTATCCGGGATCGTTGGGGACTGTCCCAAGATAGTCGGCGCGCTCAAGGATGCCGCTGAGTTCGACAAGCGTGACATCGCCGAACTCGATAGCCTGCTGATCGATCAGTTCGCGCAGATCGGCGTTGAAGTCGTCGGTCTTGCGCTGGAGGGAAGATGTCGGCTGATCCACCAAAGTGCCGACGACAATCTGGACGCCAGGGGCAGCGTCGCGGACGGTGTCAAGCAGATCGGCATAACGATCGATCGCGGCGGACAGCCTGTAATTGGCCAGGACATCCTGGTGCCCAACGAGCAACAGCACGATGTCAGGACTGGCTGCCTCGACCCATCTTGTCGCCCTGGCGGCAATCTGATCGATCCTGTAAGAGAGATGACCTTCGTTGTCCGGGTCCATGCGGTTCGCATTGCCGACTGTGCTAGAGCCGACAAAGTTGAAGTCCACTCCCGCAGCTTTGAGCGTAGCTTGCAAGGGCGAGCGGAACCCAGATGCATCAGTGGACGTCCCAGAGCCAA
This sequence comes from Eubacteriales Family XIII. Incertae Sedis bacterium, assembly GCA_031255695.1. Lineage (GTDB taxonomy): Bacteria > Bacillota > Clostridia > Peptostreptococcales > Anaerovoracaceae > JAISED01. The sequence continues at coordinate 3,147 of JAIRSA010000069.1, forward strand.
GTCCGACCACGAGAGAGTCGCCCAGCGGCATTATCCGCACAGGCTCCGCTTTCGCTGCGGCAAACGCTGGGAACGCCGTGCCTGGCAAGCCAAGCAGCAGTGATGTTGCCAAGAGGCAGATTAGGAATCTTTTAATGTTTTTTTTCATTTTACCACCCTTTCCAACAGCAATACAGAACAACAAACGAATAGTAGAATAGTTGAAGCATACTGTCACACTTCATGAGCCGATAAAATTATATCACAGGTTTAATAGGAAGGCAATGAGATAAAATGCTAATCTTTAGTAAAAATTTTTAATTTTTACGATTGCAATCTTCGACGGCCGCGATCGGCGCAAAGCCTAAACACGTTTTAATCGAAAAACTGCGTTAGATATACCGTTGTTTTTTAATAGGGTCTGTGCTATTATAAAACTGTAAATTATTGTGCGGATGAGACCGGGATAGTGCAAATGATCATACAACATCCATGGGCGCCTGTATACAGCCCGCAATCAAAGATACTTATACTCGGCACCATGCCGTCGCCCAAATCAAGGGAGAGCGGCTTTTACTATGGGCATCCGCAGAACTGTTTCTGGAGGACGCTGAGCCTCGTCCTCGGCCAGGGCGAGCCGGCGGCGGACGCCGCGTCGAGGCGGGAGTTCCTGCTGAAAAACCGCATCGCGCTTTGGGACGTGCTGAGCTCGTGCGAGATAGACGGGGCGTCGGACGCGAGCATACGCAGGCCTGTCGCCAATAAATTCCGCAGCCTGATCGAGGCCACTGAGATCAGCGCGGTGTTCGCTGCGGGCAGGAAGGCGGCCGTTCTGTTCGAAAGGCATTGCGCCGCCGAGGCGGGCATGGAGGCGATATACCTGCCTTCAACAAGCCCGGCGAACAGGCTGCGCCAGGCCGGGCCGGAATTTATCAGGGCGTGGATGAAAGTCAAAGAACATTTGGCGGAGGGGTAGGAATGGATTCAGAGAGATATTACCAGGCTATAGGGGCCATCAACAGGAGGATCGGCGAGTTCAGGGAGATGGCGGAGGCCTTGGGGCTGCCGTTCCCGTTTACAGGCGGCGCAGTGGCTGGAGGCGGCGGCTTGGGTGGCAGCGCGGCGGGGGCAGTGGCTGCGGGAGCCGGCGGCTTGGCGGAGCCCGGCGAAGGCACGGGGGCGGATGCGGAGATCGAAATGGCGCTGGGCGGCGTGGACAGCATCGCCCGCTTTGCCGTGTCATTGGCGAAGATATTCCTGGAGTCTCCGGACAGCATATATGTGTCGGATGCGTCGGGCACCACGCGCATGGTCAGCAAATGCTTCGAAAAGGCGACCGGCGTCGCGTCGCAGGACGTGCTGGGGAGGAATGTCGCCGAGCTGGAGAGCGCGGGATTCTTCCGGCCTTCCGTGCACAGGCTCGTGTTCGAGGAGGGGCGGCAGGTGTCGGTGATGCAGACCGGGCGCAACGGCAAAAAGAATCTTGTGACGGGGGCGCCGATATACGGCAGCGACGGCAAGATCGAAATGTGCGTGTCCAGCGCGAGGACAATGGAAGAGATCGAGAGGGTGTATTCGTATTATTATGGGGAGGGGACAGGCGGCGAAAGTGGGAAAAGCCCGGGGGCGCCCGCCAGGATCATGGCGGACAGCGCCGCGATGAAACGGATAGTGGACGTGATAGCGCGGATAAAGGACACGGATTCGACGATATTGATAAGCGGGGAGTCCGGGGTGGGGAAGAGCATGCTCGCCAAGTACATACATGCGTGCAGCAACCGCGCGGGCGGCCCGATAGTAGAGATAAACTGCGGGACCATACCGGAGCACCTGCTGGAGTCGGAGCTCTTCGGCTACAATTCCGGCGCGTTCACCGGGGCGAGCAGCGCCGGCAAACAGGGCCTGGTCGAAATGGCCGCCGGCGGCACGCTGCTGCTGGACGAAATCAGCGAACTGCCGGCCCCGCTGCAGGTCAAGCTGCTGAACCTCATACAGGACAAGCAGATAATGAGGATCGGCGCGAAAAAGCCGACGAAGGTCGATACGCGCATAATAGCGGCGTCCAACAATGACCTCAAGGCGCTTGTAAAAGCTGGGCGCTTCAGGGCGGATCTGTATTATCGGCTCAATGTCATACCTATACATATACCGCCACTGCGCGAGCGGAGGGACGATATCGTGCCGGCCGTCCTCTTCTTCGCCAGGCGTTTTCAGGAAAAGTACAAAAAGACCGTCATATGCTCGGACGCGTTCCTGGATGAGATGCGGCGGCGTGACTGGGCGGGCAACGTGCGGGAGCTTGAGAACACCGTCGAGCGCATGGTCATTATGAGCAGGGACGGGGTCCTGTCGTCTTCTGTGATAAATATCGGCGAAGAGGATGCCGGGCAGGCTGCGGACGAGATGGCGCCCGACGGCGACATGGAGTTTTCCGCGCTGAAGTCGGCCATGGAGAGCCTGGAGAGAAGGGTGGTGTGCACGGCCTACGAGAAGCTGGGCAGCAGCTACAAGGTGGCCGAGGCATTGGGGATAAGCCAGACCAGCGCCTACAGGAAGATCAAAAAGTATACAGGCCAGGCTGCGGCGGAGTAGCGCCGCCGGGGCTTTGCAACGAAGCAGGGAGCAAAGCGGACGCAAATATGCCACGTCTTCAGTTGGAGAACAGTATAAGTCTCAAATGGTTTAACGTTTCGATAAAGTGTTTGATCTGCGGCAATGTGTAGCACTTTAGGTGTGTTAAGTACATAATGATTTGCCGAAAGTATAAAAAGACTTAAATTTTCATGAAATTTCAGACAATTACGCTATTTTGCCGCAGCTTCATAAGTTCGCGGCAAAATATTATTTTGGGGAAAACTTTTGCCGCCAGCCTGTGGGCCTAGGCTTGCGGCGGCCAGAACCCTTGTATCTTTGCGGCTGGCCTGCGGCGCTCTGCCTGAAGGCCCGCCGTGCCCGGCAGCGGGGCGCAGATTGTGGCATGCCCCGGTCCTGTGCAGGTTGGCATCAAATTTGCGCATACTGCATGCGTATACAAATCGATATGAAGCTGCAGTTTCTGATTGGATGGCGCCTTTGATGGCGCTGAAAGGGGGGACGGAAGCAAGGATTGGACGGCGCCGGAGAGGGGACGGAAGCAAGGCTCGGATGGCGCCGAAAAGGGGGACGGAAGCAAGGATTGGATGGCGCCGGATAGGCGCCAAAGGCAAGGCTCGGATGGCGCCGAAAAGTGGGACGGAAGCAAGGATTGGATGGCGCCGGATAGGCGCCAAAGGCAAGGATTGAATGGCGCCGGAGAGGCGCCGAAAGCAAGGAGGTGTAAGGGGAAAATTGGACATCAAGTCGATCAAACAGGATATGCTGTTTTGGGCAAAGGCCAATAGCGGCGAGTTCCACAGGATATCAGAGGAAATATGGGAGAGCCCCGAACTGTCGATGCAGGAGTTCCGCTCCAGCGCCCTGTTGAAGGAGGCGCTGAAAAGCTATGGTTTCATTGTGGATGAAGGCGTGGGGGGCATGCCCACCGCGTTTATCGCCACATATGGCGCCGGGCGCCCGGCCATCGCCATCAACTGCGAGTATGACGCCCTGCCGGGGCTTTCGCAAGAGGCGGCTTCCACAAGGAAGCAGCCTAGGGCCGAGGGGGCGCCGGGCCATGGGTGCGGGCACAATCTTCTGGGGACAGCAGCCGTAAAGGCCGCCGTGGCCATGGCGCGCGCCATGGAGAAATACCAGCTGCCGGGCACAGTCAAGGTCATAGGCGCGCCGGCCGAGGAGATGTGCCTCGGCAAGCCATTCCTGGGCAAGGCGGGCCTGCTTGGCGGCATAGACGCGTTTCTGGACTGGCATCCCTGGTCGTACAACCGCGCGGACTATGACGCTTGCTGCGCATATTTCAGCGTCAAGTACCATTATTCAGGGAAGACATGCCACGGGAATTCGCCATGGCATGGAAGGAGCGCGCTCGACGCGGCAATGCTCCAGGCGCATTCGACGGAATACCTGCGGGAGCACATATACCCAGGGCAGCCGCCTGACGCGGCGAACACGCTGAACTATACATTCTCTTCGACTGGGCCGGAGTTTCCAAGCGTCGTCCCGGACAGGGCGACCATTTGGTATATCGGCAGGTTTGTGACCTCGGCCGACGCGGAAGACGCGCTCAGGCGTGTGACGAACTGCGCCAAGGGCGCCGCGCTCGCCACGGATACAGAGGTCCGCGTCGAGATCATCACGGCGACGAACCACAAGATACCGAACAAGGCCCTTGCGGAGTGCATGCATGAGAATTTTGCGGCGCTGGGGCCCCCGGAATTCACCGAGGAAGAGCAGGCGGCGGCGAAGCGCATACAGAGCGAGCTCGGAGCAGAGCAGAGCGGGCTTGCCACTGGGATACTCCCCTTTGGCGGGGGCTATTCGGTGGTGTGCGACACGTCGGAATACAGCTGGAACGCGCCCTACGCGACGGCTTGGGTGGCCATGGCGCCGGAGAACACGGGGTGGCACCATTGGGGGGTCACAAACTGCGCGGCCAATTCCATGGGCAAGAAGAGCATGGACAAGGCCGCAGAGCTTATAGCGGCCACAGGCATCGATCTCCTATGCAGCAATGAGCTGGTCGAAAAGGCCAACGCGGAGCTGAAGGAGCGGCTTCAGGGCAAGGCGTACAAGTGCCTGCTCCCAGAAGGCATTGAGCCGCCGGTGGATATGAACGCGGCCATCATGGAGAAGTACAGATAGCGCGGTGGCGGCGTGAAAAATCATTATACAGATGTACAGATACAGATATTAGTGAGGTGAAAATTAATTATGAATGTGATCTCAGTCACAATGATCATACTTGCAATACTTGTCGTATGTTTTATATTCGTAGGCATGTGGTTCAAGAAAATGGCCTCCACTGCCGATGACTTCCTGCTTGCAGGGCGCGGCGCCCCGTTCTGGCTTATGGCCAGCGCCTATCTGGGCGGCTACGTGGGCGGCGCGAGCGTTTCCGGCTACGTGAGCCTGGGCTACGGGAACGGCATATCCGGGATGTGGACTTCGCTGTTCGTGGTTTCAGGCTGCGTGGGCTTTATATTGCTGTTTGCGAGGAGGGTGAACTATTTCGGGAGGAAGACCGGCGCTGTCACCATAGCGGACTTCATCTGCGCGCGCTACGGCGAGGGGCTTAGGCTGCCCGTGGCCATCGTGGGCTTCATGCGCCCCGGCTTCCTCACCGGCATGCAGTTCCTGGCAATAGCGGTGGTCGCGAACATCGTGTTCGGCCTGGACATCAAGATCGGCGTCGTCGTGTCGGCGGTCATCATACTGCTCTACCTCATAACCGCCGGGCAGTATTCCGCCCTGATAACGCAGTGGTTCCAGTCGGTGCTGCAGTCGCTGGGCATCATACTGTTCGCCATTGCCGCGTACAGGCTGATAGGCAACCCGACCTATGTCACGGATGCCATGTACGAGCTGCTTGAGCCGGCGAAAATGAGTTTCTGGAATGTCGAATTCTCGCAGTTCACGGTCTGGCTGCTCACCTTCGGCATATTCTATCTCGTGGATCCGTGGATCTACATGTGGGCGTATATCGGGCAGACGCCGAGGGTCAGCTCGAACGGCATGCTGGCCGTGCTGGGCGGTTCCTACTACAATGTGCTTCCCTTCCTTTCGGGCATGTGCATAGCGGTCGGCGCCATCATGGGCAAGCTCAATGTCCCGGAAGGCCTTTCGGGCGACGGGCTTTACGCGTGGTTCTCGATAGAGTTCATGTCGCCTGTTGTGGGCGTGGTTGTCCTGGTCGGGCTGCTGATGACGATTATTTCATGCGGTTCCTCATTTGCAATGAATGGGGTGACAATATTGACCAGGGACATATATCAGAAGGTTATCAACAAGGGCGCGAGCGACAAGCAGGTGCTCTTCGCCAGCCGGATGTCGCTCGTCGTCGTCACGGTCATCGGCATTGCCAGTGCGCTGTGGCTGCCCATACTCGTGCCGCTCTGGTCGCTTGCGCAGGCGATAGGGATTTCGGGCCTGCTGGCCACTACGCTGTGCGCGTGGTTCTGGAAGCGCTCCACCACTGCGGGGGCGATGGCGTCAACGGTGCTTGGCGGGCTGACGGCCTTCGGATGGGCGGTGTACGCCTGGATCACGCTTGGGAACCCCGGCGCGCTTGTGCCTATGTTCGGCCTGGATCTCCATGCCGCCCACGTCGGCCTTGCGGTCGCGATCCCGGCAATGATCATCGTGAGCCTCTGCACGAAGCCCGAATATGAAAAGGCCGAGGCCACAAGCTTCGCGCAATTGGGGAAAGAGCTGCGTGAAAGCCCGCTGGTCGTGGACAAGCAGGAGAGGCCTGGCATGTTCGGCTGGCTCGGCGCGGACACCATAGGCTGGAAGACGTTCTGGGTAGTCGTGTTCACGGTATTCGCGCTCCACTACGTACTGGCATTCCTGTTCCATGTGCCGGTGTTCGGGCTCAGCATGGTCTGGACTTCGTTCATCGTCGGCGGCATAATGATATTCATGCTGGCGGGCCTTGGAGGCAAGGACCTCGTCAATATGGCACGCATTGCGAAGAGGGCCGAAGCTAAATAGCATTGCAATAATGCTGGATGGCTGGGGTCGGGCGGCAGCGTGCTTTGCTGAAAGGCTGAGGTTAGGCAGCAATGTGCTGCGCTGAAAGGCTGGGACCGGGCGGCAATGCCGCCAGCCAGGAGGGTGGCGGCATTGCAGAAAATCTAACATTATATACTGTCCACCAGATGGGGCCGCAGGAAAGCGGCGGGGCATGGCGGCGGGACGGCCGCGATGGTGCCACGCTCCCAGCTGGTGGGCAGTTTTTTCGTGCAGCGGGCCCGGCGGCTAATACTGTTCTGGCTAAAACGTGGGGGCGTCCCTGAAGTCGCGGATGGTGCCGTCCGCCACACGGCGCAGTTCTTCCCACTGCCCTGCGGACGAAGCGTCCAGAACCCCGTAGGCCATCATGCCCGCGCGCTTGGCGCTGCGCAGCGCCCGCGGAAGATCCTCAAATACGAGGCAGTTCTCAGGCGGCGTCTCTAGCAGTTCGGCCGCGCGCAGGAAGATATCCGGGGAATCCTTCCCCGCGGCAACGTCATCGGAGTTGCAGATAGCGTCGAAGCATTTTGAAATCCCATTATTTTCCATAACGAGAAGGCGCAGTTCTGTGTGGAGGCAGGTGGCGACCCCAAGCTTGATGCCGCCGCGCCTGAGCTTCGCGAGGTATTCCTTTGCGTAGGGCTTCAGTTTCACTTTGTGGGCGTATTCATCGGCGGCCATCCTGTTCCATTCGCTGACCAGCTCATCGGCGGAATCGGGAAGGCCGAAGCGTGCTATTGTGTACTCGGCGGCCTCCCTGGCGCCGAGTGTGGCGATGGCGTCCACGTAGCCGTCCGGGACGGCGATGCCGCGTTTGGCCAGGAACTCGGCGTCTATCCGCTCCCAGACACCCATGGAATCGATAAGGGTGCCGTCAAGATCGAAAATGACGGCTTTGATCACGCGCCCGGCGCCGGCGCCAAGGCCATGGCCGCCGCCGGCTTCGCGCTTGGCGCTGAGCGCGTGGCCGTCGCTTGACCCGCGCCCGGCGCTGTGCGCCCGTTCGCCGCCGCCGGCTTCGCTTCCGGAGTTGTGTACGTGGCTGCCGTTTGACCCGCGCCCGGCGCTGTGCGCCGGCACGGCGCCAGGCCGGCCCTGCGCGAAGATGGTTCTGAGATCGCGGGCGGCCGCTTCTATGTCTGCGGCGCCCAGTATGGCGGATGCGGCCGCTATGCCCGCGATGGGAATGCCGCCCAGCAGGGGGGCATTGCTGTGGCTGATGCCGCCTATGGCGACGACAGGGATGCCCGCCGCTTGGATCACTTCGGCTAAGGTGGCGTGCGCCAGGGGGCGGGCATCGGCCTTAGTGCCTGTGGCGAACACGGCGCCGGCGCCTATGTAGTCCGCACCGTGGCTTGCGGCCTCTGCGGCGAGCGCGGGGCTTGCGGCCGAGGCGCCGATTATCCTGCTTTCGCCGAGCAGCCTGCGGGCTACGGCGACGGGCATGTCGGAACGCCCCAAATGGACGCCGGCCGCATCCACTGCGAGGGCGATATCGACGCGGTCGTTGATGATGAGCGGGACATTGTACGAGTCTGCTATTTTCTTGATCCTGAGGGCCATATTGTAGAAATCCAGCGATGAGGCGTCTTTCTCGCGAAGCTGGACGATCGTGCAGCCGCCGGCCAGCGCCGCCGCGACGCCTTCTTCCAGGCTCGGCGAACTCATATGAGCGCGGTC
>JAIRSA010000106.1 GCA_031255695.1 Eubacteriales Family XIII. Incertae Sedis bacterium
ATCACGGATATGTAAACGTCGACTACTGGGACGGCATTTTAAAGAGCAGGCGGCAAAGATACTAGTTCGCGGGCGGGGCGCGGCGCGGCTGCTGCGCGACGGCTGAAAACAGCCATGCGCCGGCCCCTAGGCGATGCACATCACACAGCTAGCTCGGATGCGGTTTTTTTGCGGTCAATGATAAAGTAACCAACTATCCCGCCCAATATGGCGGGAAGGATCCATGCGAACCCAAACGAAGCGAGTGGGATAGCGTCATGGATTGCGTGCAGGAAGCCCAGCTTCGCGCCGGCCAGATCCGCGTAGCCCAAAATGCAGTCCACGGCGCCCGCCGCAAAGGCCATGACGGTTACCCCCGAAACAATGCCCCTGTTCTTCTTGCCGGTTATGATGTACCCCAAGACCATGGCGATGCAGGGCGGGTATATCAGGGAGAGTATGGGGGCCGCAAAGACGACGATCGAATTCAGGCCGGCGCTCGCGACGACTGCGCTGATGGCTATTATCACGATTGCGCACTGCCTGTAAGGCACTTTGCCGCCAGTGGCCTCGACCATGAACTCGGAGCAGCCCGAAACCAGCCCGACGGCAGTAGTCAGGGCGGCAAAGGACAGCGCGATGTTGAAGACCACGCCACCTACCTGCCCCCACACGGCCAGTATTATCGTAGCGTAAAGCCGGGCATACGTGACGTCCTCGAACATCCTGCCCGTAGAGGCGCCAAGCAGCATCTGGGTCATGTGGGTGGTGCTAAGTATGGCAAAGCCGATCGCCGCGACGATCATCAGGGGCTTCCCAAGCTGCTTCCCCGTCAGCCCCTTGGCCTTCATACCCATGATGATGACCCCGCCGAACAGCAGGGACGCGGGAAGGTCCGTCGTCTGATACCCGCTGAGCAGCCCATACTGAAGCGCGTTTTCGGGATAAAGCTTCGGGGTCCATTCTGACAATGGCGACATCAGGCCCTTGATCACCACCGCCGCGACGGTGACCAGCAGGAAAGGCGTCAGGAGTTTGCCCAGCCTGTCCAGGACTTTGGCGCCCTGGAATACAAATAAGTAAGTGATCACATAGTAGACAATCTGGAATATGATGACGGCCACGATGCTGGGATCCGTGATGCCGAACACCTGGCATATGGCGTCCCAGGCCGCCGAGCTCATTCTTGGGACCGAAAACAGAGGACCCATCACCGCAGCGGTGAGCCCGCAGAAAACAAGCGCGAATTTTGGGTTGAGCCGGGACGCCATCTCCCAGAAAGAGCCGCCGCGTACCAGGGCATAGTAGGCGATGTAGGGGAGCACAAGGCCGGTCACGAAAATCCCGATCATGGCGATGGGGACCGAAGAGCCGCTTTGCTGGCCCCACGTGACGGGCCAGAGCATGCAGGAACCGCCGAAATACATGGCAAATGTGGCGATGCCAAACGTGAGGGTTGTCGCAAGCGGAAGTTTGTTGTTTGTGATTTCAGGCATAAGATCCATTCCTTTCAAATATGAAAGCGCCGGGCGCCGGCCGCTCCTGACCGGAACGGCAGGCGCCCGCTTTCGGTTTTATCTTATACGTTTTACACGTTGTGGCGATACTCGTATGGCAGCGTCGCCATCTCGCCGAAGTGCTCCATGGACACGACCAGGTTGAGCGTGTCCTTGAGGATCGCGGTCTGCATCTCCTTGTTGTTGGGCTCGCCCGCATTGGAGCCGATAGGCACGTGCGGCGCGGAGATCCTGGGCGCGCCCTGCTGCCGCGCGATGGGCGGCAGCGCGGCGATGATGACGGTGGACATGCCGGCCGCCTCGCAGGCCCGCTCAACGACGACCGCGGAGCGGTGGCAGGTGCCGCAGCCGCCGGTGCACACGACGATGTCCACGCCCTGCTCCTTCAGGCTCTGGGCGATGGCGGGGCCCGTCTCTTCTTTAAATTTTTCCACATTGCCCCCGCCGCCCATGAAGCCGTACATCGTGTCGGCCAGGGAGCCGATGAAGCCCTCGTCGCGCAGCTCGCGCAGGCGGTCCAGCGGGAACATAGCGTTGACGTCCTTGTTGATGTCGGAGTTGTCAAAGCCGCCGTGCGTGACCATGAGCTCGGACGTGGGTATGCTGGACGGGATCTCGCGGTAGGAGAAATCCCCTGCCGTGTTGAAGGGCTTCTGCCTCTTCTGGTGGATGCCGCCCGCCGTGATGAAAGCGATCCTGCATTCGCGCAGCGGCTTTTTCAGCGGGGTCCACACCGGCGGCGGCGTGATCGGCACAAAAATCTCTGACCTGAGGCCGGTAACGGTAGTAAGTTTCATTTATTAATCCTCCTTCTGGCGCCTGGCCCACGAGGGCCTCCCGGCGCCGCGCACTTTGCTTTTTGAGGCTCAAATGGCCTTCATATAGCTGAAATAGAATTCGACTTTCTGCCCGATCGCGGGCGGGCTGTCCGTGAACACCCAGCGGAGCGGCACGGAGATCGCCCCAAGCCTGCCGTCTATGTGGACGGTGACGCCGGTGTCGCTCACCGCCTTGATCGTGCCACACGTCAGGACGGGCGCCAGTTCCACATATCCGTTATATCCTTTATATCCGTTGTATTCGTTGTATTCGTCCAAGCCCATAGCCCCCTTGCCTTTGCTATCTGCCGGCCGTGAGGCCGGCTGCAAGCTTCTGGTTCGCGTCTATGACGCCCTGCGACCACCTGCGCTCCGCAGGCGCGACGGGGATGCCGGCCATCTTCGCCTTGAGCATGAGGCGGGCCCTTTCCGCGTCTTCGGGACAGATGGAGCTGCACGAAAGCACCTCGTTCTCGAAGCCCTTTGCGTCCTTGTTGATCTCGACCATGGCGTCCATGTACTCGTTGCCGACTACGAGCTGCCCCTGGTAGCCCGCATATGTCACGCCGACCACAGGGACGCCCCGGCTCCCGATGGCGGCGATGTTCCCGGCGAAGTCGATGTGGTTGTTGCCGAAGCCCTCCGTGGTCACGATGGCGCCGTCCAGATCCAGCGCCTCTATCCATGCGCCGAGCCTTTCAGAGACGTACATCTTTTCGTCGTTCACCTGGGGGCTGCCGATGAAGACCACGCCCACCAGATCCAGCTCATCGTCCTCGGCAAGCGCGTGCACCAGCGGCTCGCGGAAGTAGTGGCGGGTCGTCTCCTTGGTCGCGGGGCCTATGCAGGTCAGCGCGTGTATGCCGCCGTCGCGCACCTCGTTCGCGCTCAGCATGACCGGGACGTTGCCGAGGTCCACGTTCTTCTGCCCGCCCATGACGCCTGCGGGCTCGTTCGGCAGGAGTATGTTGTCGTGCATGGCGCCCTGCCCCATGATCTCCTTCACGATGGCGACGCGCGGCAGCCCGTGCCTGCGCACGTCACGGTAGCCCCGCGTATAGGACGGGGCCTCGCCTGACGCCTTGAGCACGCTGCGGACGGCGTCGACGATGACGTCGCAGGCGGTATGCGCGGCCAGGGGCCCGCGGCGCTCCATGCCTGTGTTCGCCGCGATGACGACGTTGACGCGCACGATGATGTCGCCGCTGTCAGGCGCGCCGGGCCTGCCGAATGCCACCCTCTCGTCGAGGTAGCCGTCGCAGGAGCCGAATTCGTGTATCTGCACGCCGTTCTCGTCCACGCCCGTCAGGCAGAAGACCACGCGGTCCAGCACCGCCGTCTCCCCTTCGCCCATGCGGCCGGTGCGCTTCACGGCCACGGGCATGACGTCCATGATCGTGTTTATGGCGATGTGCCTGTCGCCGTCCGGCCTGATCACGTCCATCTCGACCTTCTTCACGAGGAGGCTGCTGGCAAGGGCCTTTTTGGCCAGCGAGCCGTCTATGGTCAGTCTGCCCGAAGCGAAGGATGTGCTGTCGCCTATGGAGACATCGTCCACCGCATAGTACTTGTGCGTGAGGGAGCGGATGACGACGTCCTCGCGTTTCGCGCCCGCAGACGCAATCCCGCTTTTAGGGCCGGCTGCGGCCGTGCCCAGATCTGCGGCCGGCGCGCCGCTTTCAAGCATGGCCGCCTGGACTGCGGTCAGCGCGTCCGTATCTGCGGCAAGCTTCCTCCCCAGCACCTCGCCGACGGTAAGGCTCCCCTCCGGGATTGTGAGCAGGCCGGAATCCTCCAGGTCGACGAAGATCGTGGGGTCTTCCAGATCGGCCTCGCTGATTACCGTGCCCTTGGGCCTCTGGCAGCAGAGCACTGCAGGCTCGTTCGCGTGGGCTGCGGCTTTTTCTTTTGACATTGACATAATTGTATACCTCCGGAATTCAATAAAATATTTCATCATTGGCATTAAACGGTTGTGGAAGGGCGGGGCGGGCACGCGCCCTCCGGTTATTTCCTGCGGATCAGGCCTGCGCCTGCCGTGCGCAGCGCCCCGTCCGTGCTGTGGTACACTTGCAGGGGCATCCGGTCAGCAAGGGTCATGACCGTGTTAGTGCAGTCCGTGCAGTTGCTTATCAGAAGCGCCCGCGCGCCCTGCCTGTAAAGCGAGATCACTTTCTCTGCCTGCCCTGGGCAGTTGCCGGGGTTTTCGCATTTGCGCGCCCCGTTCGGCATAAGCATGGACTGCTTGCAGTGCTCGGCGCCGGCGACCTCGGCCTGCATGGCCGCGGCGATGCGTCTGAGGCGGGCCTCGTCCGCGCCGCAGGCGCAGACCAAAAGCCCCAGCTTTTCCTTGGCGCGGAGGAATGGCATGGTCGCGATCAGGCCGCCGGTGATCTTCGTGACGGGATCGCCGGGATGCGTCTCCTTCCCTGTGAACGGCCCCCCGGCCAGCAGTTCGCCGGCGTCGGCCGAAAGCCCGCCCGCCCGTTCGATCAGCAAGCTCAAGGGGATGCCTAGGGGCACGTCCCGGAATACGGCGCTCCGCCTGTCAAGGAAGGCCGCGCTGCGGTACTGGCCCGCAAGCGTCAGATCCTTCGCCATGACCGGCTTGCGCAGTTCCACCGCGTCTGCCACGCGCGCGGCGGTCTCCGCGTTCAGCACGACACATCCGGCGTCGAAGGGCAGCTGGTCGGGGCGCAGCAGCACTCCGCGCGCTTCGCGCACGACCGCCCGCTCCTCACCGGATGGGTAGCGGTCCTCCAGCAGGCAGAAAGAGATATCCCCGTAGGCGTCCGGCACATCCTTCAGCGCGGCTATCGCGCGTGCATGCTTGGCCTTTATCGCTATGATGCAGCGCTCCGTCCCGAGGGTGCGCATGGCGTGCGCCGCGCCGCAGAGCACACGCGCGGGCTCCGTTTCGAGCAGGTGGATGTTGTGCCCCAGCGCCGGCTCGCATTCGGCCGCGTTTATGATCAGGGCGCCGCCCTTGCCGAGCGGCCTCGCGAGCTTCACGGCCGTCGGGAAGCCTGCGCCCCCGGCGCCCACAACGCCTGCGTTTTCGATCAGCTCCAAGACGGAGCTGCCTTCTACCGGGACGTATCCCGCGCTGTCTGCGCCGCCCGCGCCGCCAACGCCGCCAACGCCAACGCCGCCCGTGCCGCCCGCGCCGCCAACGCCGCCAACGCCAACGCCGCCCGCGCCGCCAACGCCGCCAACGCCGCCCGTGCCGCCCGCGCCCTCAACGCCCCCAACGCCGCCAACGCCGCCAACACTGTCCGCGCCGCCCGCGCCCCCAACGCCGTCCGCTTCGACCTCGATAAAGGCCTCGCCTACGCGCGTCACCTCACCGTCTACTGAGGAATGCACGTGCGCCCCCAGCTTGCCGTCAGGCTTCGCTGCCAGGCGCTGCCCGCGCCTGACGCGATCCCCAGCCTTCACGCTGGGCAGGGCCGGCGCGCCGGCGTGCTGCATCAGCGGGAAACAATACTTCATATGCCCTCCTTATACTACTAACCGACTAGTATGGTTCTCCGACTAAAATCATGGCACCATGGCGGCGGTTTCGCCGCCCTGCCTCAATCGGTGTGCAGTATTACAAAAAATACGTGTTTGGGAAGAAAATGTAATGATTTGGGGCGATATGGCACCTCCTTTCTTGACATTTGAGCCTTGAGGCTCCTAAAAAAATACTCAACCGGTGTGGCGCCATTTTGATTGGACAAAGGTAGACAAGTAATATCAGAGACGCCAGCCCTGTGAAAGGTGTACCTTTCGGGGGGAGGCCACACCGTATGCGTGTAGGATAACACAATTCGTACTACAGTTCAAGCAATTTGTTTAAAAAAAGTGCTGAAAAAGATAAATACTTATAATTATCTGAAATTTGCGATATACAGATACTTGAAACGCTACCTGTTGAAGCATTTTATGCACCTTTAAGCCTCTGGAACCTAAAAAACGAAAATTTGAATATTTCAAGCCCAATTACCAGGCATTTTTTGCCGATTTTCGCTGCAATTGCCGCCCTGACGCCAGCAGTATGTAAACTGGCGCCTTGCATTCCCCTGCCTAGACGCCGTTTATCCATAAAAAAATTGACTAATTGCAAAAAACGGGAGCGGATTCAACTCGAATATGATATAATGATTCTAAGGCGGCGTAGGGCGGCTATTGCGGATTTGACGCCCCCGCCACGTGGATAAAGCATAACAGCATAAACGTTATAAACGTTTTGTATTTTTTGAATTTATGGTATAATAAGGCATAGGGCGGCTATCGCAGGATCAGAAGCCTTGAAGCGGACATTGCGAACTTTACATTTGAATAGCAGCAAGAATGTTTTCCTTTGTGCCGGAAACGGCGTTATTAAAGTATTATTTTAGTCACGCACAGGAACCTGCCGTTTTGACCGGACAAAGGGGCGCAGTTTTGCCGGAAACGGGGGTGTCCTCAATATTTACCAATACAAAAGAATTTATCAGGGAATACAGGGCCGAATTTGCGGAGCATCTAGGCAAGGCCTTTGAGGATGGCGACAGGCTTGAGCAATATACAATCCTCGTAAGAATGATAAGAAGGTACATCAGCCGGCAGTGGGTCTACACGAACACGCAGTACGGCAAGAAGGACAGCGACAAGCAGATATATTACTTTTCGATGGAGTTCCTGATCGGCAAGCTCCTGAACAACTACCTTGCGAATCTTGGCATCAGGGAGGTGGTCAGCGAGGGGCTTGCGCAGCTGGACGTGGATCTGGATGAGCTATTCGAGATCGAGGTCGATGCCGGGCTTGGCAACGGCGGCCTAGGGCGGCTGGCGGCATGTTTCCTCGATTCCATGGTCTTTCTCGGAATACCGGGGCACGGCAACGGCATACGCTACCGCTTCGGGCTTTTCCGCCAGAAGATCGTGGATGGGCAGCAGGTAGAACTGCCGGACAACTGGCTGCGCCATGGATACCCATGGGAGATCCGCAAGCCTGAAAAGGCCGTGGTGGTCAAATTCAACGGCACGGTCAACTGGCAGCAGGACGGCAAGCGCCTGACATTCAAGCATGAAAACTATGACGCCGTGCTCGCGGTCCCGTACGATGTCCCCATTATCGGGTACGCCAGGGACGATCAGATAAACACGCTCCGCCTGTGGAGCGCCGAGCAGGCGGGCGACGAGTTCGATTTCGCCTCGTTCAACCGCGGCGACTACGCGAAGGCGCTGCATTCGCGCTCGGACGCGGAAGCCATCTCATACGTCCTCTACCCGAACGACAGCAACCTCTCCGGGCAGGAACTGCGCCTGAAGCAGGAGTACTTCCTCGTGGCGGCCGGCGTGGGCGGCATAGTGGCGCGCTACAAGAAAAAGGGCGGGCTCATAAGCGAATTCAACGAAAACGTCTCCATACACATCAACGACACGCATCCCGCACTGTGCGTCGCCGAGCTCATGAGGATCCTGGTCGACGAAGAGAATATGGGCTGGGATCAGGCATGGACCATAACCGCCAACACCATATCGTTCACGAACCACACCGTGATGCCGGAGGCGCTCGAATGCTGGCCAGAGGAGATGTTCCGCCGCCTGCTCCCCAGGATATACATGATAGTGGCGGAGATAGACCGTAGGCACCGCGTCCTGCTGGAGAGCCATTCCGCCACCCCTTCGCAGATAGCGAACACAGCCATCATCCGCGACGGGCAGCTCCACATGGTGAACCTGGCGGTGATAGGCAGCCATACCGTCAACGGCGTGGCCGCCCTCCATACGGAGATACTCAAGAAGGATCTGCTTCGCGATTTTTACGCGAATTTTCCATATAAATTCAGGAACGAAACTAACGGCGTCTCCCACAGGCGCTTTCTATACTGCGCGAACCCCGGCCTGTCGGGCCTGATCACAGACTGTATAGGGGACAGCTGGATCAAGGATTTAAGGCAGATCCGGGAGCTAGGGCGTTTCGAGAACGACAAGCAGGTGCTGAACCGCCTGAATGCCGTGAAACGCGAGAACAAGGAGAGGCTTGCCAAATACATCCATGACACGATGGGCATAGCCGTCGACCCCGGATCGGTGTTCGACGTGCAGGTGAAGCGCATACATGGGTACAAGCGGCAGCTGCTCAACGTGCTCAAGATCATGGCCGTGTACGATCTGATCAAGGAAAACCCATACTACGAAGCCACGCCGAACACCTACATATTCGCTGGCAAGGCCGCGCCGGGCTACCACTTCGCCAAGGCGATCATAAAGCTCATCGTGGCGGTGGCCGACAAGATCAACTCGGACAAGGCGGTGTCCGACATCCTCAAAGTGGTATTCCTGGAGAACTTCAACGTGACGATCGGCGAGATGATCTACCCGGCCTCCGATGTGAGCGAGCAGATATCGATCGCGGGCAAGGAGGCTTCGGGCACAGGCAACATGAAGCAGATGATGAATGGGGCGATCACCCTGGGCACCCTCGACGGCGCCAACGTGGAGATACGCGACGCCGTCGGCGAGGAGAATATGGCCCTGTTCGGCCTGAAGGTCGAGCAGGTCAACAGCTTCTACCTTAAAGGCGGCTATTTCTCCTGGGACGAGTACCACAGCGACCACCGGATAAAGAAGGCGGTGGATCACCTCATAGACGGGCATTTCCCCAATTCCGGCAATGAGTTCAGGGACATATACGACGGGCTTCTGCGCGACAACGACGAGTATTTTGTGTTAAAGGATTTCGATTCTTATATGGATGCTTTCGGCAAGCTCAATTCATGGTACAGGCGGCCCGAACAATGGGCACGCGTCTCGCTGCGCAACATCGTCCAGTCATGGCCGTTTACGAGCGACGAGACGATAAAGCGCTATGAAGAAGAGATCTGGGAGCGTTAGCCAAAGGGGGGCCTAGGCGGCAGGCAGGATCGGCAAACGGGGTTTACGGGCATTCTCCGGAAGGGTTTATTAAAAGGAGGCGATGAGATGAGCAAAAAAGACGTAGTGGCCATGCTGCTTGCCGGAGGGCAGGGCAGCAGGCTGGGCGCCCTTACCGCTTCGGTTGCGAAACCGGCGGTTTCTTTCGGCGGGAAATACAGGATAATAGATTTCAGCCTGAGCAACTGCATAAACTCAGGGATCGACACCGTCGGCGTGCTGACGCAGTACCGCCCGATGATGCTGAATTCCTATATAGGCACAGGCGCGGCCTGGGACCTGAACGAGACCGGCGGGGGCGTACATATATTGCCGCCATATCTGCGGCAGGGCGGCGGCGAGTGGTATACGGGCACGGCCAACGCCATTTTCCAGAATCTGGATTTTATTTCCAGCTACGACCCGGAGTACGTGCTGATCCTGTCCGGCGACCATATCTACACTATGGACTATGACAAGATGCTGAAGTTCCATATCGAGAACAAGGCGGACGTGACGATATCGGTGAGGGAGGTGCCATGGGAGGAAGCGCACCGCTTCGGCATACTCAGCGCGGCGGAGGACGGAAGGATCACGAAGTTCAGCGAGAAGCCCCAGGAGCCAGAGAGCAACCTCGCTTCGATGGGGATATATATCTTCAACGCGCGGCTGCTTGAGACCGCATTGACGGAGGACGACAGCGACCCGAACTCATCGAAGGATTTCGGGGGCGACGTGATACCGCGCCTCCTGAACGAGGGCAAGTCGCTGTATGCCTACAAATTCAGCGGATATTGGAAGGACGTGGGGACCATCGAGAGCTATTACGTGGCCAATATGGAGCTGCTGCAGGAGGACCCGCCGTTCAACATATTCGACTGGAGGGTCAGGATCCTCTCAAACAGCAACATCTACCCGCCGCAGTATATCTGGCCCGAGGCGAGCGTGGACAACAGCCTCATCTGCAATGGCTCAAGCGTCAGGGGCAAGGTCATCAACTCGATCCTCAGCCCAAACGTCAGGATCGGGGAGGGCTGCACCATCATCGACTCGATCATCCTGCCGGAGACGAGGATAGAGCGCGGCTGCCGGCTGCAGAAGGCCATTGTCGGGGAGAACACCCTGATCCGGCGCGACTGCATGCTGGGCGCGCCGTCCACGGGCGGGCACCCGGCCCAGCAGGGCATCACCGTCGTGGCGGACAACATGATACTCGCCGAGAACTCGGTAATAGTAGAGGGGGAAAACGTAAACTATGCATAGAGCTGATTCGCGGACAAAATCCTGCGCCGGATCTGTAAATTTTATTTTCACGCAGTTCATAAGCATGGGCCGTTGCACGGCGGATTGGAGGCTCACATGGATGCAGTAATGGGGTTGATTTGCGCAAATTACAACACGGAGCGGCTTGGCACCCTCACCGACGAGCGGCCGCTGGCGTCGCTGCCTTTCGGGGGGAGGTACAGGCTGATCGATTTCGTCCTTTCCAATATGGTGAACGCGGGCATGCGCACTGTGGGTGTAGTGACGCCCTATACCTACCGCTCCCTTGTGGACCACCTGGGGGCGGGCAAGTACTGGTTCCTGGACCGGAAGCTCGGCGGGCTGTTCATATTGCCCGGCTCGATCTACGGCTTCAAAAACATGAGCACCCAGTTCCTGGTAAAGGACATGATCAGGAACATGGACTATCTCATAAGGGATTCGGTCGACTATATCATCATAGCCTCGGCCAACCAGATCTACAATATGGACTACAAGAAGCTGGTGGAGGCCCACGCGAAGAGCGGGGCGGAGGCGACGCTCGTATACAAGGCCGAGAACCCGGCCGTGTGGGAGAGGGGCGTCTTCCTCGACCTGAATTTCGAGAAGCGCATCACCAGGATGGTGCAGATGACGCCTGACGCGCCGCGCGACAGCCACCTGCCGCCGGCACTGTTCGCCGACTGCCTGATAATAGGCAGGCAGCAGTTCATCGATCTCATCGGCTGGTATCAGGCGGTGGACCACATGGATCTGATGGACGTGCTTTCGGAGAACCTCGGCAACCTGCATATATACGGCTATGAATTCACGGGATACCTCGGCAGGGTCTATTCCATCGATTCATACCTCAGATGCAGCCGGGAGTCACTGCTCCCCGAAAACCACGAGGAGCTGTTCTTCGGGAAGCGTCCGATATACACAAAGATACGCGACGGCGTGCCGACGCGGTACTACAACACGGCGAATGTCACCAATTCGCTGATCCCGAACGAATGCCTGATCAGGGGGCGCGTCGAGAACAGCATACTGTTCCCCGGCGTGGCGGTGGAGGCCGATGCCGTGGTGAAGAACAGCGTCATCATGCAGCGCAGCGTGATCGGCAGGAATTCGGTGGTGGAAAATGTCATAGCAGACAAATTCGTGACAATCGGCAATGGGGCCATTGTGATGGGGAGCACCGACCATCCGCTGGTTCTGAGCAAAAAAAGCGCCATGTAGGCACGCGGCTATGCACGGCGGGCCGCTGCAAAATCCGGAGCGGGCACGCGGCCATGCACGGCGGGCCGCTGCGGCATAACAACAAATACGGGGGGATTGTGAGGTAACATGTCATGAACAAGAACATACTTTATGCAATTTTTGAAGCCACGCCATTCGCGAAGACAGGCGGATTAGGGGAAGTGGGGGGCACACTGCCCATGTTTCTGAAAGAGGGGGGCGCCGACGTGCGGGTGATCATGCCCAAGCACGACGCCATACCTGAAGTATACAAGAAAAAATTCCGCCCCCAGTTCAATTTCCAGATGCAGCTGGGGTGGCGCTCGCTTTATTGCGGCGTCGAAATGATGAAATACAAGGGTGTAACATTCTACTTCATCGACAATGAATATTACTTTAAGCGCGACACGGTCTATGGCTATGCCGACGACGCCGAGCGCGCGGCCTTCTTCTGCAAGGCGACGCTGGAATGCCTCACATTCCTGGAGCGTTTCAAGCCTGCGGTCATACACTGCAACGACTGGCATACGTCCCTGATACCGGTTATGCTTAAAGAATACTTCGGCGATCATCCTTATTATTATGACATAAAGAGCGTGATCACCATACATAACCTCAAGTACCAGGGGATAATATCCAGGTATTACCTCGGCGATCTGCTGAATATGGAGCACCACATGGTTGCGAGGGAGTATCTGGCCTGGGGCGACGCGATCAATTTCTTCAAGGGCGCGCTGCACTATGCGGACGCGATAACGACGGTAAGCCCCAGCTACGCGCTTGAGATACAGACGCCGTATTACGGGGAATACCTGGACGGCGTGCTGCGCTGGAGGTCGGACAAGCTGTCCGGGATACTCAACGGGATCGACTACAGCGAATACGACCCCGCCATAGACCCGCTCCTGTACAGCAAATACAAAACCGGGGACTGGGACGGCAAGGCCGCGAACAAGGCCGAGCTCCAGTCTGACCTGGGCCTGCCCGTGGAGCCGGACACCCCGCTCCTGATCATCATAAGCCGGCTCACCGAGCAGAAGGGGATGGATCTCATAGCCCACATACTCGACGAGCTGCTGAGCGACGGGGGCGTGCAGGTCGTGGCGCTCGGCACCGGCGACTGGCGCTACGAGGAGATGCTCTACTATTTCGCGGACCGCTACCCGGACAATATGGCGGCGCGCATCACCTACGACGACAGGCTCGCCCACAGGATGTACGCGGGCGGGGATATCCTGCTGATGCCCTCCAAGTTCGAGCCCTGCGGCATAGCGCAGATGATAGCCATGAGGTACGGCACCCTGCCATTGGTGCGCGAGACGGGCGGGCTGCGCGACACAGTGGCGCCCTGCAACGTGCATACAGGCGAGGGCAATGGGTTTTCCTTCGCTAACTATAACGCCCATGAATTGCTTTCAGTACTCAGGAATGCCCTGGACATCTACACGGAGGATCGCGCATTGTGGCGGAAACTGCAAGACAATGCGGGGGCTGTGGATTTCAGCTGGAAGGTTTCAGCGGAAAAATATATGAGGCTTTACGACAGTTTCTGCAAGAAGCCCAAGCCGCGCGCTTCAGACAAGAAAAAAAGCACCGCGTCCCCAAGGAAATCGGCTGCGCGCCTGAAAACGCGCACACATGGCTCTGTTTGACTGAAGGTAATATGCTATGAACAGGATAATATTATATCATGACTCGCACCGCCCGGAATACAGGACGCCTTTCGGAGCGGCGCCTTGCAATACAGAAATAAAGCTCTCGCTGGATGTTTCCAGGCTGCCAGAGGGCTCTTCATGCTGCCTTAGGATATGGTTCCAGGACACGGGCGAGACAATAGTGCCGATGCGCGAAGAGGGCGACGCGGCCGGGCCTGGCATTGGGGAAGGCAGCGTGCCGGGCGGCGGATTTGGGGGCAGCGATGCTTTCGGGCCCGGCAACGGCTACGGCGCCGCGAACGGCTTCGGCAATGGCAATGGGGCCGGTGCCGCGAATGGCAATGGCTTTGGCAACGGCAACGGCGCCGCGAACGGCAATGGCTTCGGCGCCTGGGCCGGGAACGGCAACGGGAATGGCGCCGCGAACGGCAATGGCTTTGGCAACGGCAACGGCGCCGGGAACGGCAATGGCTTCGGCAACGGCAACGGGGCCGGTGCCGCGAATGGCAACGGCTTCGGCAACGGCAACGGCACCTGGGGCGGGAATGGCAACGGGAACGGCGGCAGCAACGGGAACAGCAACGGGAACAGCAACGGCTGCCGGCGGTATTCCGCCATCTACAAAGCGCCGCCCATGCCAGGGCTGGTCTGGTATTACTTCATTGTGTCTACCAACAGCATCACGAGGTACTACGGAAACAACGAAAGGAGCCTGGGGGGCGTCGGGCTGACCACATTCTCGCCGCCGGCGTCCTACCAGATAACAGTATATGAAGAAAGCGCGGTCCCCAATTGGTGGAAAGAGGGCATGGTCTACCAGATATTTGTGGACAGGTTCTCGCGCGGCAAGGACTGGAAGGAGCGATTTTTCAACGCTTCCGAGCGCAAGCGGGACGTCGGCCCCACGCGCCTGCTGCAAACTGACTGGAGGGACGCGCCATTCCTGTACAAGGACGACCGCGGCTGGGTGACCAGATGGCCGTTTTTTGGCGGGACGCTGGAGGGCGTGCGCGAAAAGCTGGGCTATCTGCGCAGCCTAGGCGTGACCATCATCTACTTCAACCCGATCTTTGAAGCGGCGAGCAACCACAAATACGATACCGCCGACTATATGAGCATCGATCCCGGCTACGGCGACGAAGAATCATTCAAGGGGCTGCTGGACGAGGCCGCAGGCTATGGCATACATGTCATGCTCGACGGCGTGTTCAGCCATACCGGCGCCGACAGCAAGTATTTCAACAAATACGGCAACTACCCCACAGTGGGCGCATGGCAGTCCGCAGACTCGCCATACAGGAGCTGGTACCGCTTCAACCACGACGCCGAGGGCTACGAATGCTGGTGGGGCGTGGCGGATCTGCCCAACGTAGAGGAAAACGACCCTTCGTACAAGGAGTATATATGGGGCGCCCCGGACAGCGTGATCCGGCATTGGCTGAAGGCCGGCGCCATGGGCTGGCGGCTCGATGTGGCGGACGAACTGCCCGACGAGTTCATACGCAATATAAAGACGGCCATAAAAGAGACCACGCCCGAAGGCGTGCTGCTGGGGGAAGTCTGGGAAGACGCCTCGAACAAGCGCAGCTACGGGATGATGCGTGAGTACCTGCTGGGCAAAGAGCTGGACTCGACGATGAACTACCCATTCAAGGCCTGGTGCGTGGACTTTGCCCTGAACCGCATCTCGCCGGCCGACGTGCATTCGCGCGTCATGAATATCTATGAGAACTACCCCAGGGAACATTTCTTCTCATGCCTCAACCTGATCGGCAGCCACGACAGCGTCCGGGCGCTCACTGCCTTGGGCGAGCCGCCGGACGAATCGCATATGACCGAATGGCAGAAGCAGGTATGGCGGCTGGATGCCGCGAAGAGGGAGACGGCGAAGCGCAGGCTCAAGCTGCTCTCGCTGTGGCAGATGGCATTTCCAGGGGTCCCTTCCATATACTACGGGGATGAAGTGGGGATGGAAGGCTTTTCCGATCCATACAACAGGGCCGCCTTCCCGTGGGGGGATGAGGACAAGGAACTGTTGGGCTGGTATTACATAATATGCAATCTGCGGGCGGAATACGGGATATTCCGCAGCGGGGAGTTCGTATCATACGGCGGCTATGCGGACACTTACGCGTTCTGCCGCTTCGACGAAAGCGAGAGGGCTGTAGTGCTCCTGAACGCTTCGGGCACACGGCATGAGGATATCAGCCTCTGGCTGTCGGACGACGAGACGCTGTGCCTGGAGCTGCTTTCGGGCGCGGTGCTGGAACCCGAACGCGCCGGCGCTGACGAGGATGAGGATGGCGGCCAGGCAGGCAAGGCCAAGCCGGATGCCTTCCTGCGCGGCGCTATGAAATATAGGCAGGGGCTAGGCGGGCAAGGGCAGCCAGCCAGCCGGGACATGGGCGGGCAAGGGCGGCCAGCCAGCCGGGGCGATGCCTCCGGCGGCCTCCAGGGGGCCGCGCAGGGCCACGCCTCCGGCGCATCCCAATGCGCCGCTGCCAGAATAGTGAAGGTGCGTGTCGGCCCAGGTGAATCCCGGATCGTCTATATGAAGAGGGTGCGCCCCGGCGCGCTGGCCATGAAGGGCGCCCAGCGGGCGGCGGGCATACTGTGCCACATCACATCGTTGCCTTCCGAATACGGCTGCGGCGGCTTCGGCGCCGAGGCCTACAGCTTCTGTGACTACCTGGAAGCGGCCGGGCAGAAGATATGGCAGATCCTGCCGCTGAACCCAGCTGGGGCGGCGTATTCGCCGTATTCGAGCTGTTCCGCCTTCGCGGGGAACGAACTGCTGATAGATCCGGGCGCATTGGCGCGGGACGGGCTGCTGTCCCCGGACGATCTGCCGCCCGGCGCTGCGGGCGCACTGAAGCGGCCAGACGCAGGCACCGGTGTAAACAAGGCGGCCGGGGCAGGTGCAAGCGGCCAGGCCACAGCATCCGGCGGCGCTGCGGGCGCCGAAGGCGCCATTGCCGCGGACTTCGAGAAGGCTGCAAGGGTAAAGCTGCCATTATATAGGAAGGCCTACGCGGCCTTTGACCAGAAAGACAAAGGCTTTAAGGAATTCTGCGCTTCGGCCGGCGCCTGGCTGGAGGACTATTGCCTATACAGGGCACTGAGCGCACATTTTGGCGAAGCGCCCTGGCAGGAGTGGCCCGAGGCGATACGCGGCCGCGAACCCGGCGCGCTGCAAGAGTGCAGGGAGCGCCACGCGGAGGAGATAGGGTTCTATCGTTTCCTGCAATACAAATTCTTCACCCAGTGGAAGGCGCTGAAGGCATACGCGAACGCCAAGGGGATCACGGTATTGGGCGACATGCCCATATATGTCGCGCCGCATAGCTGCGACACATGGGTGAACAGGGAGATATTCCTGCTTGACGGCGAAGGGCGCCCCTGCAAGACCGGCGGCGTCCCGCCCGACTTTTTCTCGGAGGACGGCCAGAACTGGAAGAACCCCGTGTTCGACTGGGGCAAGAACAAAGCCGGCGGGTACGCGTGGTGGATAGAGCGGTTCAGGCGCAATCTGCAGCTGTACGATTACCTGCGCCTAGATCATTTCCGGGGCTTCGACGCCTGCTGGGAGATCCCTGGCGAAGACAGCAGCGCGAAGAATGGCTGCTGGATCAAGGGGCCGGGCAAGGCCCTGTTCGAGGCGGTTGAAGCGGCGCTGGGGCCATTGCCATTCCTGGCCGAGGACTTGGGGTATATAACGCCCAACGTGAACGATCTGAAGAACACATTCGCCTGGCCAGGCCTGAAGGTATACCAGTTCCACGCTGACGAGATGGATCTCGGCGATGCTTACTCGCCAGAAGCGCCGCCGCCGCACAGCGAGTCCATGCGCGTGTACTACACAGGCACGCACGACAACGACACGCTGGCGGGATGGCTGGCGGAAGGCGCCGAAGACACTGCCGAAATGATAGCTGCGGCAGGCGCCGTGGCGGCCTCCGCTGCAGAGCCGGGCGCCGCTGGGACGGCACACGCTGCGGAGCCGGGCGCCGCTGGGACGGCGGCCGTGCCGGAAAACGGCACTGCCTCAGCCGGCGATGCCGCGTCAGCGGCCATTGGATCTGCGCCAGCGGTCGGCGCTGGTGCGGAAAGGCCTGCGAAGCGGGCTGGAGACGCGGTGCAGGACAGCGCGATCCGGGAGCGGTGCGCAGAGATAATAGAAGCCATCTACGCTTCAAAAGCCATGTGGGCTATATTGCCATTGCAGGATGTGTGGTTCCTGGACAGCGGCTCGCGCATGAACACGCCGGGCACTGTCGAGGGGAACTGGATCTGGATGGCCGGCAGACAGGCATTTACAGCAGAATCGGCTGCCTGGCTCAAAGAGCTGGCGAAGAAATGCTGGAGGCAATAGGGCAGTTGAGTATCGGAGTATCAGAGTATCAGAGTATCGGAGTATGAGAGTATCATAGTATCAGAGTATAAGATTATCGGGGTATCGTAGTATTGGAATATTGGAGGGATTGAGCATTGGGGGCGAACAAAACATCGGAGGGGGCTGAAGCGGGTCCAAAACAGATCAAAGGGGTTCTAATTAAAAATAGTAATTATTATTATTTTTAATTTCGGCGTTTAGCTCACACATTTGCGGTTATATAATAACAGAAGCTTATACTGGTTCGCATTAATATATTAGGTGGCAGGCCTAAGGCGTGGGGAACAGTATGGCAATATTTTATCAGTTATACTGCTCCATAGAAAGACGGCGGGTACGCCGGAGGGGATATATGGATTTGGCTAGGGGCAGCGAGTTAAGAAAAGATCATTGAGGAGGGTTTTATTATGGCAAAGTTTGTATGTTCGATTTGCGGTTATGTCCACGAGGGCGACAACCCGCCCGCACAGTGCCCGACTTGCAAAGCTACGGCTGACAAGTTCAAGAAACAGGAAGAGGGCGTACTGGCATGGGCCGACGAGCATCGCATCGGCGTGGCAAAGGATCTGGATCCTGAAGTCGTCGAGGGGCTCAGGGCCAACTTCACAGGCGAGTGCACGGAGGTCGGCATGTATCTGGCGATGAGCCGCCAGGCTGACAGGGAAGGCTACCCGGAAGTCGCGGAAGCCTACAAGAGGATAGCTTTCGAGGAGGCGGAGCATGCGGCGAAGTTCGCGGAGCTGCTTGGCGAGGTCGTTTTCGCGGACACGAAGAAGAACCTTTCGCTCCGTGTTGAGGCAGAGCATGGCGCCACAGCCGGCAAGAAACAGCTGGCGACGCGCGCGAAGGAGCTTGGCTACGACGCTGTCCACGACACGGTGCACGAGATGTGCAAGGACGAGGCCAGGCATGGCTGCGCGTTTGCGGGCCTGCTGAAGCGCTATTTCTAATATGGCCGGCACGGCCGGCACGGTTGATACTGCCGGCATGGTCGGCGCAGCCGGTGCGGGAACGGCCGGCGCAGCTGGCGCAGCCGGCGCAGCCATCATGGCTGGCATGGCTGGCCGAGGCGGCTGCTGTGGCATAGATTGAAACAGTATGAAGACGAAGCGATGAATCCTGTTGCGGCCTAGCCTGTATCAGCATCCATCGCTTCTTTGCTACAGGGCGGCATGGTGCACGCGCATGCGGGCGGGGCGGCGGCGCCCTGTTTGGATGGCGGACAAGGAACGGGCGCACGCGTACGTGGGCGGCGGTGCCTCGCCGTCCGGCACCCTGTGGAGGACCACAACGGGCGCATGCGTACGTGGGCGGCAGGCATACGGGGGTTTTTCGCGCATGCCCGCAACGAACAGGTGCACATATACGTGGGAGGGGCCATGCCTCCGCCTACGCTGAAATGCCACAAAATACCGAAATTATATCACAGATGTGCCTAGGTGTGATATAATAGCCAGAGGGCGGCTATTATCATTCGACGCCCTCCGCTGCGCGGAGATGGCAGATATATAAAAAACGTTCCGCGTTTGTGATATACAGCCAAAGGACGGCCGGAACGGCCGAAGGAGGTAATAAATTATGGAAGCAAAAGTTAGGGAAGCGCTTGAGGGCATCCGCCCCATGCTCCAAAGGGACGGTGGGGATGTGGCCTTCGTCGAGATTACAGACGAGAATGTCGTTAGGGTGAAGCTGCAAGGGCATTGCGCCGGGTGCCCATATTCGCAGATGACTGTGAAAAACGGGATTGAGCGGATCCTCAAGGAGCAGTACCCTGAAATAAAAGCAGTAGAGTCCGTAGT
>JAIRSA010000122.1 GCA_031255695.1 Eubacteriales Family XIII. Incertae Sedis bacterium
GGGAGGCTGGTAATGGATCTGTTCCACGAGCTCCACGAGAGGGAGGGGAAGACCATAGTGCTGATCACCCACAACGGCGAGCTGGCCGCAGAGACGGAGCGGGTGATAACCATCAAGGACGGGCAGGTTGTCGGGGACATGCATGCCCGGTTTGAAGAAAGGGCGTGAGCGCATGCATCTGGCGGAAAACATACAGCTTGCCATAGAGGGGCTCAAGAGCAACAAAATGCGTGCCCTGCTGACGATGCTGGGCATTATCATCGGCATAGGGTCCGTGATCGCCATAGTCACTGTGGGCGAGTCGATGACCGATTCCGTCACGACATCCATGCAGAGCCTGGGCGTGACGAACATACTGGTGCGCGTGCAGTCCAAGGACGCTGACGAGGGCAGCCTGGATGCAGGCAGCGGCATACCGGAGGGCGACATGATCTCCGAGGACATGATCGAGCAGTACACCAGGCTTCATGGCAGCAAGATCACGGCCATCAGCCTGTCGGGCACGGCGGGGCCGGGTAAGGTCAAGGAGGGGAGGCGCTACGCCAATGTCACCCTGACTGGAGCGAACGAGGGCTACGGCCCTGCCAACAACGTCGATGTGCTTTCGGGGCGCTTCCTGCGCGAAAGCGATATACGCGCATCCCGCTATGTCGCGGTCGTATCGGACAGGCTCGTGGGGAATATGTTCGCCGCCGGGGAGGACCCGCTGGGGGTGGGGATAAAGGTCGAGTCCAACAACAGCGTGCAGACATACACCATCGTCGGCGTCTATAAGTATGAAGACTCGATGTTTATGGGGATGG
The DNA here is from genome assembly GCA_031255695.1 of Eubacteriales Family XIII. Incertae Sedis bacterium. Classification (GTDB taxonomy): domain Bacteria; phylum Bacillota; class Clostridia; order Peptostreptococcales; family Anaerovoracaceae; genus JAISED01. Next base: position 804 of record JAIRSA010000122.1, read on the forward strand.
GCGGCGCGGTGCCGGATAAGGACATACGGACGGACATGTATATACCGATAAGCACATGCAAGGCCATGGCGTCTGCGGACAGCGGCTACGGCGCTATTATCGTGATGGCCTCCGCCGACGCGGACCCGCCGGAGTTCGCCGCCGACACGAGGGACTTCTTCAACAGCTTCTATTCAGGCAATGCGAGGTACGAAATCAGCGCGATAAGCATGGAGTCCATGATGTCCACCATGACAGGCATGATGCGCACCCTGTCGATCGCCGTGGCGGTGATAGCGGGGATCTCGCTGGTCGTGGGCGGCGTGGGCGTGATGAACATAATGCTTGTTTCGGTAACTGAGCGCACGAAGGAGATCGGGACCCGGAAGGCCCTAGGCGCCAGGAGCGCGGCCATACGCACCCAATTTATAGTAGAAGCTATTATAATTTGCGCGATTGGGGGTATAATAGGCATTGTGGCAGGCCTTGGGCTGGGGCGCATGGGTTCGTCCATGCTGGGCTTTCCCGGCTGGCCCAGCATATTCATCATCTTGGTAGCAGTGCTGTTCTCCATGCTGATCGGCGTGTTTTTCGGGTATTACCCGGCGAACAAGGCCGCGAAGCTCGATCCTATAGAAGCGCTGCGCTACGAATGATGGCGCAGAAGTTCAGGCTTGCGCAGGCTGGGCGGCGGAATGGCGAAACGGCGGGGCGGCGGTGTGGCGAGAAGGCCGGGCGGCTGGGCGGCGGTGTGGCGAGAGGCCGGGCGGCTGGGCGGCGGCCGCGCCGCACTGGCCCGCTGGCGGAGCCTGTGACATGACGGTTGTTTGGGGGACTGGTACGGATAGGCATAACTAGATGGGGAGGGATCTGTGCACAGGAAGGCGGTGGGCATTTGGCGAATATCCTGGTGGTGGACGACGACAGGAATATCAGGAAGCTGATATCGGCGTATCTGGCCCAGAGCGGGTACAGCACCTTTTGCGCGGCGAACGGCGCGGAAGCGCTCATGATGATGGATGAGCGGCATTTCGACATGCTGATCGTCGATGTGATGATGCCTGAGGTGGACGGCTATGAGCTGACTTCGGACATCCGGGGCGTAGACGACAAGCTCCCCATACTGATGGTGACGGCCAAGGATGCATTGGAGGACAAGCGCAGGGGCTTCACGTCAGGCGTCGACGACTATATGACGAAGCCGATCGATCTGGACGAGATGTGCATGCGCGTGGCCGCGCTGCTGCGCAGGGCGAAGATATCCGCCGAACACAAGATAGAGATCGGCGAGGTCTGCATAGATTCCGAAAGCAGGACCGTGGCGACGCCCGAAGGGATGTTCAGCATGCCCCGGATCGAGTTCGATCTCCTGTTCAAACTGCTCAGCTACCCGCAGAAGATATTCACCAGGAGGCAGCTGATGGACGAGATATGGGGGATGGATTCAGACGCCGACGAGCGGACGGTCGATGTCCACATCAAGAGGCTGCGCGAGAAGTTCGCGGGTTGCCGGGAGTTCGAGATCGTCACCGTGCGTGGGCTGGGCTACAAGGCGGAACGGAGGATATGAGGGGCAGGGCGGCAGGCTGCGGCGCGGGGCAGGGCGCAGGATATGGGAAGGCTGGGCAATAAGGCGGAACGGAGAATATGAGAAGGCCAAGCATAAAAAACATATATATAAAATGGATATTGCTGTTCATGGCGCTTATCGCGATAGCGCAGGCGATCACGCTGTTCCTGGTCATAGCGTTCATCGTGCCGGACGCGAGCGCAAACCTCGGCCCCAAGCTCTACCGCAAGGCGGAATTCGCGCAGGAGATGTATTCCAGGGGCTTCGAGATAAGCAATGACACATTCGAAGAAATCGGGGACAAGGACATATATTGCTATGTCATGGACGACCCAAGCACTGTGCCGGACAGCTTCAGCGACCTAGTGTCGCTGCGGATGCTGCGGCAGGCGCTGGATGGGGAGATCGTCATGGCATATTTCAGCAGCAGGGGCATGGATGTGCCGTTCTGCCTGGTTGCGGTTGGGGAAAAGGTCGCATTCCTGTCGTACAGCCTTTCCCACAATGACCTCGTGCTCATCTCCAACTGGATCCGCAATTCCATCATTCTGGGCGCCATCATAGGGTCCATATTCGTCGTTTTCGGGCTTATTGTCGTGATCCGGCCGATCAAGAAGGTCACGCAGGCGACGAAGGAGGTGGCGAAGGGTGACTTCGATGTTAGGCTGGAGACGAAATCGTCTGACGAGATCGGGCAGCTGATCAAAAATTTCAACATGATGATCGGCGAGCTGAAAAAGAACGAATACCTGAAAAAGGACTTTGTTTCAAGCGTCTCGCATGAGTTCAAAACGCCGATCACGTCCATCGAAGGCTATGCCAGGCTGCTCAAGGCCAAGGGGCTGACAGCGGAGCAGTTCGGCGAGTACACGGATATAATCATCAATGAGACGGGCAGGCTTTCCAACCTCTCGTCCAACCTGCTGAAGCTGAGCCTGCTCGACAGCGAGGAGTTCGAGCCGGCGAGGGCCTGGTTCTACCTCGACGAGCAGATAAGGGGCGTGGTGCTGCTCCTGCAGACGCAGTGGGAGGGGAAGCAGATAGAGTTCGATATCGAAATGGAAGAGGTGATGTATTACAGCAACGAGGAGCTGATGTCTCAGGTCTGGATAAACCTGATCCAGAATGCGGTGAAGTTCTCGCCTGCCAGATCGACCATAAGGATAAGGCTGAACAGCAGCGGCGAGAAGCTGTATGTGGCCATTGCCGACCAGGGGGCCGGCATACCTGCCACGCACAGCGACAAGATATTCAACCGCTTCTACAAGGTGGACAGATCCCATTCCAAAGAGGGCGCCGGGCTGGGGCTGGCGATAGTCAAGCGCATCCTGGAGATATTGGGCGGCGAAATCATGTTTGAAAGCAAGGCGGGGAAGGGGACCGTGTTCCGGGTCGCCCTGCCGGCCAACGCCATGAGGCATCCGCCGCGCATGTCCGTGGATTGAGCGGCCGCCTAAGCTTGTGCGTGCCGGGTTGCCGCCGCCGCACGCGTCTGGGGATTGGCGGCGCTTGCGCAGGGCATGCGCACAGCTGGCTAGGAGCATCCGCCGCGCACGTCCGGGGCCACGTCCGTGGATTGACGCCCGATAATTAACAGATGACAGATCCAAAGGGGTTTGATATAATTATACAGTATTATACTGAAAAACGAAAAGGAGGAATTGCCATGCCGAAAGATACCATAAGCGCCATAATGTCACGTTGGTCATGCCGGGACTTCATCGGGCAGACGCCATCGGACGCAGATCTGAAAACTATCGCAGAGGCGGCGCTCGCCTCGCCCAGCGGGATGAACCGCCAGCACTGGAGGGTCGTTGTGGTCAAAAACAAAGGCCTTATAGAGGAAATGGACGCAGAGGGGATGAATGTGATCGCGTCGCTGCCTGACAAGTCCATGCACGAGCGCATCATGGGGCGCGGGGGGAAGCTGTTTTACGGCGCCCCTGTCATGATTGTGCTGCCTGTCAAGGAGGCCTCGCCCCAGGGCGCGGAGCTTATGGACTGCGGCATAGTCGCCGAGAACATCGCCATAGCCGCGGCTGGGCTGGGCATAGACAGCGTGATCTGCGGGCTTGCGGCCTTCACGTTCGCGGGCAGCA
>JAIRSA010000174.1 GCA_031255695.1 Eubacteriales Family XIII. Incertae Sedis bacterium
ACCGCAGAAATGATTAAAATAGTATGGACGGGCAAATTATAGGCTAACGTGGCTCAATGGTAGAGCAGCGCATTCGTAATGCGCAGGTTGTGGGTTCGATTCCCACCGTTAGCTCCATAGCAGACACCAGGCTGTATACGCTAAAACCACGATGAACCCCTTGATTTAAGGGGTTCATCGCGTATTGGGGCATATATGGGCGAAACTGTGGCAGCACGGAGCCGGCGGCGGTCAGGCGAAGCCAACATCAGGCTGGGATGGCGCTGCGCGAAGTGCAGAAGAGAGGTCAATAATTTATGATTGAAAGAATAATGGACGATTTTTATCGCATATCGGTGCCGCTTCCCCAGAACCCGCTGAAGGAGCTCAACAGCTATTTCATACGCGGGGACGACCGCGAGCTGCTGATCGATCTGGGTTTCCGCATGCACGCATGCCGGGAAGCCCTGGAGGAAGGGCTTGCAGAGCTGGGCTCAAGGCCTGAAAAGCGCGACATCCTGCTGACGCATCTGCATGCCGACCATTCCGGCCTTGTGAGCGACTTCATAGCGCCGGGGCGGCATGTCTTCATCAGCGACATAGACCTGGAGTACCTGATGCGCATCATATCGGGGGATACCAGGGGCGCCCTGCACCGCCGTTTCACATCGGAGGGCTTTCCTGACGAGTTGCTTACACGAATAGAGAAAAACAATCTTACGAGAATCTATGCACTAAATGTCGACGGGGCACGCTGCCAGGGCCTTCAGGATGGCGACGAGATCCGCGTCGGCAACTACTGCCTGAAGACAGTCCTTGTGCCCGGCCACACCCCCGGCAACACGATGTTCTGGCTGGAAGAGCAGAAAACCATGATAACCGGTGACCATGTGCTGTTCGACATCACGCCCAACATAACCGCATGGATGGGTGTGGACGATTCGCTTGGCGACTATTTGGACAGCCTCCAGAAATCGCTGGGCTATCCTGTGGAGCTTTCGCTCCCTAGCCATAGAAAGCCCGGCGCCTATCATGAAAGGATCCGCGAGCTGCTTGCCCACCACGAACGGCGCATAGGGCAGGTGCAGGACATCATCGGCGCAAACCCAGGCATCTCCGCATATGAAGCGGCATCGCGGATGACGTGGAAGATCCGCGCGAAAAGCTGGGGCACATTCCCGCCCACACAGAAGTGGTTCGCGATGGGCGAGTGCCTATCGCACCTTGATTACCTCCGCGTGAGGGGGAAGATAAGGCGCGTGGAGGCGGACGGCGCATGCATATACTATCCCGCCGGCTGACATTAGCCCAACAAATAGGTCTATAATCCAACTAGATATACCAGATTTTCTATAAGCCACCGAACGGGTGGCTTTTTTGTTTGATATTTACCGTAAAATTGCAAACATACCGGACAAGAGCGATTTTTTTACCTTACATCGTGAAAAGGAATAGAGAAATTGCATATATTATATACTATATCCACAAAAATAATATAATATATAATATATGATCGAATAAAATTAAAAAAACTGCTTGTGAAAGTTGCAATATATATGATAAAATTAAAATAATAAATAATATCTTGTATAGAAATAAGGAGGAGTATAAGTGGGAAAAAGAAAGCATAAAATTGCTTTGGCGTTTTTCCTTTCGGCAGCTTTGGCATTTACGCAGCAGTTCTCTTTTGTCTTTGCGGCAGCGATGCCGCTGCCAGAAGATGCTGTGCAAAGCCAGACAATGGATTACGCCGGCGTTTTTGGGGAAGCCGAAGAAGCGCTTGAAGCCTACAGGGCGGAACGCGCACAGCAGGCCGAGGGATATGGCTGGCTGTCTTTAGCTGAGGAAGCGCGCTATGAGCACCCGCAGGGTTCTGCGGGAACTTACGAAGGGGGTGTGCCGTCTGAGGAACCGGGCGCGGCAGGCGCAGCTGACCCAACTGTGGGGCAGAGCGCAGGCGCCGTGGCGATGGGCGCGGCCGGCACAGCCAGAAACATCAGGGAAGTCGCAACATTTGAGGAGTTCAGAAATGCTGTCAGGGACGACAGCGTGGCGATTGTAGAACTGAATGACGATATTGTCATCGAAAAGAAAATGGACGTCACTAGGAAAAACGACCTTATAATTGACGGCAAGTCCATCTACCGGATTGTTGAGTATTATGGGATCCCGTATGCTGTAGGCGACTACACATTGACATTTAGGGGCACGTACAAGAACATAGTTTTCCAGAACCTTGGAATGCAAGGCATGACTTATGGGGCGTCTGTGTACGCGCCCGTGGCCAACGCTACGGTGAGTTTCATCAACGTGAGCTACAGGGGCCCGGCATTGTATTACGGGATCAATAAAGGGAATACATGCGTGCTGCGCGACTGCGAGATCGTCCTTGACACATACGGGACGAAAGCGACCTATACGTCTGAGGTCGTGCATGGGTACAACGTAGAGATGCTGGGTACGGTCAATATCGTCAAACGCGCTGCGAAAGGCGACGATCATGACGAGATTTTCTATCTTTCCGAGCCGGGCGGCGATCTGATTGTCGGCGACGGCGCGGTGGTGAACATCGAAAACAAATCCAAAGCGGGGAGTTCCAGATACTGGAGTGGCCTTGTGTTCGCCGCAGGCGGGCAGGGGAATACCCACAAGCTCATTGTGGGGAAGAATGCCAGATTTTCATACACCGGCATCGGAGGATGCGTGGTGGAGGAGTGGCCGCTTGAGGCGTTTGAGATCGGCGAGGGCGCTGTAGTGGAAATGACGCTGAGTGTCCCGCCGGGCAAGACCAACTATGCAGGCGCAGACAACGGCGCGTATTTCAGCGCAGACAAAATCACGCTGGGCAACGGCGCCACTTGGGACTATGTCCTGATGAACGATCCCGAACGCAGCACGGAATCCATGCTGGGCGTGGGCGAGCTGATTGTCGGGCAGGGGGCCAACCTGCGGGTCAAGGCCCCGAAAAATACGCACGCAGACAACCTGGTGCTGCTTGTCGGCCCGAACCCCAAAGTCAGACTGGACAGACCGGGCGAGGTGCTGTTCTATAATGGCAATAGAGCGGCCAAGAATACTTGGGCGCTGGCAGGCGGCAGGGTAGGCTACGGATATGGAATGACAAACGCAGGGAAATCGATAATCGAATTCACTGGGGGCGGCATAAGCGTGTGGCCTGTCACGGGCAAGGCGATCGGCATAAACGGCTGGGATGTGGAGAACACGGCCACAATGCGCCAGTGGGGCGTCAAGGCCGGCGAAACCTTCAGCCTGCGTGCCAATATGGGATATGAAGGAGATATAAGCAATCTCACAGTAGTAGGGACAGAGCCGGCGCCTGCGGGCATTGCCGGGGATCTGAAGACATTTAAGAACATGAGCGTCATACGCTTCGAAGGCGAAGGGGCCCGGCAAGTATACGCCAAACATTATCTGCTGGATGGCGAAGGCAAGGATGTGGCTTACTTTGAGGGCAAAGACCCCCTGCCGCTGACGGACGGGACAAATGGCGCGTATGATTACGACGCCGATCTGTATCTGGCGGCCGCAGACGGGGGCAGGTACTGCTTCGATGAGGTGAAGACACAGGAGGCCGGCCGTGCGAACG
>JAIRSA010000024.1 GCA_031255695.1 Eubacteriales Family XIII. Incertae Sedis bacterium
GTCCTGTAGAATACGTCTGAAAAGGTCGCCCTGTTCGACTTATAGCCGTACGTATTCACGTTCGCTATGTTGTTGCCTATCACATCCATCTTTGTCTGGTGTGCCTGAAGGCCCGAAACGGCCGAATACATTGATCCTATCATATATCTTATTTACCTTCTCTTTCCCAATGCGGTATATTCTCTATATCCGGCGGATCCGTCTGTCATTCGGGATCCGCTGCAGCCCCCTCGCCTGCCCTCGGCCGCCTTCCGGCCTGCGGCAGGTTCCGAACGGTCCAGCTACAAAAATACCGCTCCTTCGATGTTTGTAAATACGTTGCCTTGCATTTCGTTCTTGCCGACCACCGTGACGACGGTCTTGCTGTCAGCGTTGACTATGAACACCGAGCCGTCCATGACGATGAGGGTGTCCTTCAAGCCTTTCTCGCCCGCCTTGTCGCACGCTTCGGCCAGCCTGCCCAGCTCGCTCTCGCCTATCTCTATGTTCCTGTCGCGCACGCGCATGCCGGCGTGCTTGGAAAAAGAGATCTTCTTGTCCAGGCTGCGGTCCAGCAGCTCGCGGAATGTTGCCTCCTGCCCTGCTGCCGCCTGGCCTGCCGCCTTGCGGGCCGCGTCCGTGCCTGCCGGCGCCTGCTTCAGCCTGTCTGCCTGCCTTGCGATGTCGTTGGCGAAGCCATATCTGTTGTCGATGATCTGCCCTGACATCATTCGCCTCCTGGATCTGCGCCCGCTGTGCCGCTGGCCCCGGCCGCCGCGTCGTCTGCGCCGCCTGTCTGCCTGGCCACTGCGTCAGCCGCATCGGCTGTGCCTGTCTGCCCGGCCGCTGCGTCAGCCGCATCAGCCGCATCGGCTGTGGCTGCCCCGCCTGCCGCGTCCGCGCCGGCTGCCATGGGCGCCGCCTTGGCCTCTGCCGCCGCCGGCTCGTTCAGCGCGGTGATCTCACGCGCCGGGAAACTCCTGCCGTCTATGGTGACATTCAGCTCGCCGTCGATGATCTTGAGGCCGCTTATCGCTCCCTCGACGATCTCATAGTTCCCTGAGCTGCCCATGTGCATGATGTAGGCTGTCTTGCCGATTATGTCGGCCTGATCCAGCAGCGGGTTCGCGCTCTGCGCCCCCTGGCTCTCTATCGTCATCACGTTGCTCAGCGCGTAGGCCTGTCCGCCCACCACCACTTCGGCGCTGCCGTTGAACAGGTTCACGCCTTCGACCGTGCCCGTCTTGCTGCCCATCTGCCCGTCATCGCCTATGAAGGCCACCGTCACCTGCTTGCCTATGAGCGAGGTGCTGTACGACACGTTCGACAGCTCCGACATGTCCATGAGCGCGTTGACCATGGAGAACTGGGCCATCTGGTTCATGAACTGCGTGTTGTCCATGGGTGAAAACATGTCCTGGTTTTGCAGCTGCGCGACCATTAGCTGGAAAAAATCGTCCATCGACAGGTCGCTGTTGTTCTTTTTTATTACATTTTCGCTTATAGCGTTCGATTTTATGAAATCGCTTACGCTGCCTGCTTCCATATCTCTTGCCCCCTATGCCGTCAGGCCGTCATGTCCAGCCTGCCTTTCGGCGCTGCGGCGCCTGTGAGCCCTTCCGGGATTTCCGCTAGCCGCCCGGCCTGCCGCTGCCCTGGCTCGCTGCCCTCGCCGGCCCTGCCGCCTTCACGGCCGCGGCCGCCTGAAAAGTCCATGAATGGCTGCCCATCCTGCCTGGCGCCTGCCTGCTGCCCGTCGCCCGGCTGCTGTGCGCCCGTCACGTGGATGTTCTCCACATGGACGTTGCCCAGTCCTAGGGCCGCTATCAGCTTGCCGGCCTGCCCCGCGAGCAGCATCTGGGTCTTTGCGCTCTCGGCGGCTATGTCGATGACGAGCCTGCCGTTGGCCATCCTCATGTTGACGTCGATCTTGCCCAGCTCCGCCGGCTCAAGGCTCATCGAGAAGGCCTGCGGCCCTCTGCCGCCCGCCAGCCGGGACAGGATTTCCTGCCCTATGCGGCTGTACTGCCCGCTCTGCACGTATGGCTCCGCTGCCTTGGCCTGGCCGCCTTCATGGGCCCTTTCGCTGCCTGTGGCCGGCACTTCCGCTATGCGCGCCTCTGCGGGCGCTTCCTGGCGCACGTCCGCCTCCTGGCGGATGTCTGCCGCAGCCACTGCGGGCCCTGCCTCGCTGCTGCGTGGCGCCTCTGCGCCCTCTACCGGCCCTGCGCCCGCGCCGCCCTGGCCCGCTGGCCCTTCTGCGGCCGCCGCCTCGGCGCCTTCCGCGCCGCCGGCCTGCATGCCTGCCGCGCTGCCCGCCTGCCTCTGCGCCCCTGCGCCTTCCGGCGCGCCTGCGCTTTGGCCGGCCGCTGCGGCCTTGCCGTCATATGTGCCTGTGGCCCCGGCCCCGTCAGCCGCTGCCGCCTCATGCGACCCGGCGCCCTGGCCCATGGCCGCCTTCTCCACTGCGCCGCCCTGGGCGCTGCCTGCATCCTTGGCGCCCTCGGCGCCCGCTGCCTTTGCGGCATCGCTTGCCGCCGCCTGCCATGCGGTGCCCGATGGCCCCGCTGTGCCCTGCGGCCCCGCCGCTGCGCCCTTGGCGCCCTGCGCCTCAGCCGGCGCCTCTGCGCCTGCCGCCGCCAATGCCTTCGCTGCCGCTTCCGCCCCGGCTGCCACGCCGGCCTCTGCGGCCTGCCCTGCAGCGCCCGATGGCTCCGCAGCGCTGGCGGTTTCAGCCGCCCTGGCCGGCATTGCGGCCCCGGCCTCTGTGGATGCCCCGGCATCCATTGCAGCCTCGGCCATCCCTATGGCCGCTGCCGCTGCGGCATCGCCCGCCGCCGCGATCCAGCCGCCCGTTGGCGCGCCTGCCTCGGCTGCGCCGCCCTGGGCCTCCGCCCCGGCTGCCACGCCCGTGCCGCCTGCCGCGCCTTCCGCCTCTGCCGCCTGCCCCGCAGCGCCCAGCGGCCCCGCAGTGCCGGCGCCGGCTTCGGCTGTGGCGCCCGCTGTGCCTGAAGCGTCCGCCGCCCCAGGCCCGAACTGCCTGGCCCCTGTGCTGCCGCACATGAGTTTCATGACAGTCCCCGCGTCTGGCCCTTTGGCGCTGTCGCCGCGCGTGCGCCCTGCCGCCTCATGCGGCCCGGCGCCTGGCGGCCCTGCCCTGCCGGCCGTGCTGTCCGCGCTGCGTGGGCCCGATGTCCCCGCGCCCGCCATAAGGCTCCGGAAGAGCCCTGTGCCGGCCGCAGGCCCTGCAGCGCCGCCGCGGCCTGCCGCCGCCGCGCCGATGGCCGATGGCTCATAGCCGCTGCGGCCCTTGGCAGCATGGCCTGAATAGATCTCCAATTGGCATCACCTCCCCTCTTTGGTGTATGCTTCCCTTTTGGATTGTGCCCGCCCGCCGCAGCGCGGCCGTGCGCGGCACCCTTCTATGCTGAACCCAGGCAGGCCAGCGGCATCCCTGCGGCCGTTTTGACAGCCGGCTTCGCCGCCTCCGCCCGGAACCAGTATCACAGGCCTGTTATCATATGAAGCCGCCCGCGCTGCCCTCGGCTACGCGCGACGCGCTCATCACCTTGACGGTGCTCACGTATTCGTCGATCATCAACTCGTCGGCCTTCATGGCTTCCTTCCTGTATCCCGCCAGTTTCGACTCCTTCATGATCTCCAGCGACTTCGTTTCCAGCTTCAGTTTCTTTATGGCCTCTATCTGCTTCTCTATCTGCACCGCCAGGCTGGCCACTACCGCCTTGAGGCCCCGGATCTCTTCCTTCAGTGAATTGTCATATCTGGAAAATATTTGATAGTCCGCAGGTTTGGCCCCTTCCTTGCTGTCCGCCTTGCCGCGCATGTCGGCGGCGAGCCTCTCCCTCTCCGCGCGCAGCCTCTTTATCTCCGCATTCGCCTTTCCCATCTCTTCATTCAGCGCCGCAAGCGTCAGCATCTCGTTTTCCAGCAGCTGATCCTTGTAGCCCAGCAGTTTGTCCAGTTTGAATTTGAATTTTTTCATCCCTGTTTTATCCCCCTGTAATGTTTTTCCGGCCTGTCCGGCCGGCGCCCCCATGCGCCGCGCCCCGCCGCTGCCTGTCGTCCCTTTTCTCAGCCGCCCCGCCGCTGCCTGCCGTCCATTTTCTCAGCCGTCCCGGCGCTGCCTGCCGTCCTTTTTCTCAGCCGCCCCGGCGCCCCTATGCGCCGGCCGCTGCCGCTATCCGGCCACTGCGGCCTTCATCATGTCTATACTGTCGCTGTAGCCCAGCTTTTCGTCCACCTTCTGCTGAAGGAAGGCGTCAATGCCCTTGTTTTTCTTTATGGCCTCGTCGAGCGCCGGGTTGGTGCCGCTCTTGTATGCCCCTATGCTTACAAGATCGTAGTTCGCCTCGTATACCGCCATCAGGTTCCTCATGGCGGCGGCCGCCTCCATCTGGTCCTTGGGCGCTATGTCGTTCATGAGGCGGCTCACGCTGCCCAGCACGTCTATCGCGGGATAATGGTTCCTGGCGGCTATGGCCCTCGAAAGTATTATGTGCCCGTCGATTATGCCCCTGACCGTGTCGGATATGGGCTCGTTGACATCGTCGCCCTCCACCAGCACTGTATATATCCCTGTTATTGACCCATTTTCAAAGTTCCCCGTCCTCTCCAGCAGCTTGGGCATCATGGAGTAGATCGACGGCGTGTAGCCCCTGGCTACCGGCGGCTCGCCTGTGGCCAGCCCTATCTCCCTCTGCGCCATCGCGAATCGCGTCAGCGAGTCCATCATCAGGAGCACGTCCTTGCCCTTGTCCTTGAAGTATTCCGCTATCGCCGTGGCGGCCTGTGCGCACCTGAGCCTCTGCATCGGCGGCTGGTCCGAGGTGGCCACCACGAGCACCGTCCGCGCAAGCCCCTCTTCGCCTAGGTCCTTTTCCAGGAATTCGCGCACCTCCCTGCCCCTCTCGCCGACAAGCCCGATGACGTTGATGTCGGCCTTCACGTTGCGGGCTATCATGCCCAGCAGCGTGCTCTTGCCGACCCCCGACCCTGAGAAGATCCCTATCCTCTGGCCCTTGCCTATCGTCAGCAGCCCGTCCACGGCCTTGATCCCGAACTCAAGGATCTCATGTATCCTCGGCCTTGCGAGCGGGTTCGAGATCATGCTCTGTATCTCATATTCCTCCTCGCATTCTATGGGCGGCCCATTGTCTATCGGCAGCCCCATCGCATTGACCACGCGCCCCTTGAGTTCCCCGGACACGCCTATCTTCAGTGATGAGTGGGTGCTCTCGACGAGGTTGCCGCCGCTTATGCCGCCCGGCTCTTCGTACGGCATCAGCAGCACCTTGCTGCCCCGGAAGCCCACCACCTCGGCGCTTATGAAGTCCGTCAGGCCCCTGTCGCTGTATATCTTGCACAGATCGCCGATCTTGCACTCGGGCCCGTTCGACTCTATCATCATGCCGATGACCTGGTTGATCTTGCCGAACTTCCTGCCCGTATCCGCGTTCCGTATGATCCTTATGTATTTCCCTGCGTCCATGCCTAGCCCCCCGTGACGCTCTCCGTGAGCATCTCCATCTGTGTGGGCACGCTTATATCGATGATCCCCGTCTTGCTCTCAAGCATGATGCTGTCGCGTTCCTTTACTATCGCCGCGTTCAGCCCCTTGGCGAAACTCCGGATCTTCTTCGTTATATTTTTGTCAAGCTGGATCTCCAGTGTATCCTGGAACTCGGAGAGGTAGATCTTCACTATCTCCTCGTTCTCCAGCATCACTTCCCGCAGCATCTTCGAGACCGCGCTCGGCTCGACCCGGCAATGCTGGCGCATCACCTTTTTCGCGGCTTCCAGCGCCATGTAGACCAGCTCTTGCTCCTCCCTTTCCAGGGCCAGCTCCCTCTCCAGCCTCACCGCCCGCGCCAGGCTCACGAGATCCTCTATCAGGCCTTCGGCCTCGGCCCGCGCCTTCGCCTCGCCGTCCTTCATCCCCTGCGCGTAGCCCTGGCTGTAGCCCGCGCTTTCGGCCTCGCGCTTTATGTTCTCCGCCTGCTTTTCGGCCCCGCATATCATGGCGTCGGCCTCCCGCATGGCGGCGTCCCTCATTTCCTCGCATTCCTGCTCGGCCGTGCGGAGCATGAGCTCCACGGCCGCGCCTTCGTCGGGGCGCATCGCCGCTGACTTGACTGCATCCATGATCTGCGGCGGGATTTCATATTGCAGGCTCTTCTTCACAACCCTCATCTTAGACACTCATATCATCCTATCCGCCCTTGCGTATGACGCTCTCCCCTTCTTCTTCAAGCCTTCTGATGATGGCCACTACCTTCTGCTGGGCCTCGTCAACATCCCTCATCCTTATGTTATGCAGGTATTCCATCTCGCTTTCCACGGTCTCCCGCATGCGCTGCGACATGTTTTCGAATATGATGCGCATGACTTCTGGGTTCGCGCCCTTCAGGGCCACTGCCATCTCCCTCGTCTCGACTTCGCGCAGGAAGCGCTGTATGCCCATGCCGTCCAGGGTTATGATGTCCTCGAACACGAACATCCTCTTCCTTATCTCGTCCGCTAGTTTGGCGTCCGTCTTGCTCAGCTCGTCGAATATGTATTTCTCCGTGCCGCGGTCGACGCCGTTCATGATCTCCGCTATGTAGTTTATGCCGCCGACCTCAAGCAGATCCACCGAGACCACCGACTCGAATTTCTTCTCCAGTATCGACTCCACCTGCCTTATTATCTCCGGCGAGGTCTTGTCCATGCGGGCTATCCTCTCCACCACCTCCACGCGTATCGACTTGGGCAGCTCCGCTATTATCGCGGATGCCTGGTCCGCCCTTGCGTAGGAGAGTATGAGCGCTATCGTCTGCGGGTGCTCGCCCACTATCATGTTCATGAGGTTCTTGTAGTCGGCCTTGCGTATGAACTCGAAGGCCTTGGTCTTCAGCGTCTTGGTCACCCGCTCAAGCAGCGCGATCCCCTGCTGGGCCCCGAAGGCCTTTTCCAGCACGTTCTTCGCGTAGAGCACGCCCCCTTCCAGATACACCTTCTGAGCCACGCAGAGCTGGTAGAACTCTTCCAGCACGGCCTCCGCCTCGTTGGGCGAGACCGTCTCCTGCCGGGCGATCTCATAGGTGATCTTCTCTATGTCGTCCTCCTGCAGGTATTTGTACACGCCGGCGGCCACGTCGCTGCCCAGCGATATGACCACCTGCGCCGCCTTTTGCTTGGAATTCAGCTTTGACTCAGCCATATACCTACCCCTCCGCCTCAGCTTTCAGCAATGACTTCAGCATCTGCGCCGTTATCTCCGGATTGTTCTTGGCGAACTGCTGTATCTCCTCACGCCGCTTGTCCTTCATTGGCGTTATGTGCCCTATCTCGTCGTCGTCGGGCTCCACCGGGACCCCGTTTTCGTCCAGCTCCATGCCCTTTTCCGCCGCTGCCGCGAGCGCGGCCTCTTCTGCCGCCAGCGCCTCCGCCTCGGCCTTCTTTTTCCTGCTGCGCCTCAGCAAGAGCAGCAGCGCTATGAGCGCGAGCAGCAGCAGGCCGCCCGCCGCGAGCATGAGCGCCAGCGGCAGGCTGGAGGCCTGCGCGGCCTCCGGCTCCGCCTCCGGCTCATATCTATAGAAAGGAAAGTTCTGTACGGAAATATTCTCTGGCGGCACGCCGGCCGCAGCTGCGGCCAGGTTCACTATCTTGGCTTCCTCGCCTGGGACGAACTGGTCTTTGTCTATGGCTATCCCTATGGTGATGGTCTCGGCCCTGGGGCTGTTCCTCAGCGTCTGTGTCTTGAGCGAGCTCACTTCGTATTCGGTCTCGCCGCTTGAGCTTGAGGACTGCGTCTCGCCGCCGCTGCCGCCTGTCGGGTATGTCGGCGTCTCCGAGTTCGTGTCCGTGCCCGGCACGCCCGCGTCCCCGGATGTCGACTGGTATGACTCCTGCCCTGCGCTCTCGTAGCCTATGACGCCGCGGTTGTCGCCGTCGGGCGAGGGGTAGTAGATGCTCTCCTCGGACAGGGAGTGATCGGTGTTCAGCACGGCCGCCACCTCGACCTTCACCTGGTCGGGCCGGTAGGGCCCCGTGAGCACCGATATGACCTTCTGCTTGACGTCGTTCTCGAACTGGCGCGTGGCCTCAAGCATGACGGTGTCGGCCCCGTCCCCTGTGCTGGCGAGCGGGTTGCCCTGCCCGTCTATAAGCGCTATGTTGTCTGTGCTCAGGCCGTTCACCGACCTCGCCACCAGTGTCTGTATGCCTGCTATCTGCTTGGCGGTCAGCACGCTGCCCTGCCTCATATGTATGATGACGGATGCGCTCGGCGGGTTGTCCGGCTGGAGGTAGAATACATTTTCGTTCGGCATCGTTATGGTGACGACCGCGTCCCTGACCCCCTCCAGTGTCTTTATGGCCGCGGCCACGCGTTCCTGGATCTGGGCGTTCTGCGCCTGCTTCCTGGCGTAGTCCGTCGTCAGCATGCTGTTGTTGCCTTCTAAAATATAATAGCTCAGCCCGTTCTTGGGGTAGCCCGCCGTGGCGAGCTCCATCCTGGCGCTGCTTTCTTCTTTTTCGGGCACAAGAATACGCCCTGCTGAATCGGACTTAGGCTTGAAGCCAAGGGAATAGAGCTGCGATATGATCTCGCTGCTCTCCGTCTGTGGCAGATCGTCAAAAAGGACTGTGTATTTTTCAGTGTTTATGAAGATGCTGAAAATAAGGGCCGCCACGACTAAAGCGGCCAGCACGGCGATAACCGCGCTCTTTGCCCCTCTCCCAAGGCTTCCCCAAAACCGCTGTAAAGGCGCAAGTATCTTTGTAAGCTGCTCACCCATAATACATTTTCACCTTTAATCCCAAATACAAAAACGTATAGTGCCAATGTACACGCCACGCTTGCCCCTGGCGCCGCCTCCTTCCCGCATCGTCTCACTGCGGCGGCTGTGCCTGGCTATTGGCTTGGCCGGCTGTGCCCGGCCACGGCGCCGGCCCCTACGCCCGCGCCGCCCTGTCTGTCGGATGCCCCCGGCGCCGGCCCCTAAGCCCGCGCCGCCCTGTCTGTCAGAAGCCCCCGGCGCAGGCCAAAATACCCGCGCCGCCCTGTCTTACATCCGCCCCG
>JAIRSA010000030.1 GCA_031255695.1 Eubacteriales Family XIII. Incertae Sedis bacterium
GGCGCATGCGGCCGTGAACGGCCTGGCGCTAAGTCGCGTCTGCGGCGCCGGCCTGTATGCAGCTTTCCAGATCGCCGATATCGACGAGGCGCTGTTCGCCGCTTGCCATATTCTTCAGCGAGGCGCGGTTTTGCCCAAGCTCGTCCTCGCCTATGATGATGGCGTACCTCGCGCCGGCGCGATCCGCCTGTTTCAGCTGCCCCTTGATGTTGCGCCCGTGCACGTCCATCTCGACATGCAGCCCGGCGCTGCGCAGGCGCTTCGACAGCGCTATCCCGGCCGCCTTGCAGTCGTCGCCCATGTAGGCGATGAAGGCGTCGGCGCCGGCCGGCGCCGGTATATCGAAGCCTTCCGCATCCATGACCAGCAGCAGCCGCTCTATGCCGAGCCCAAACCCGACCCCAGGCGTCGGCGGCCCGCCCAGCTCGCCGATCAGCCCGTCGTATCTGCCGCCGCCGCATACCGTGCCCTGCGCGCCTATATTGCCGGAAACGAATTCGAAGGCGGTTTTTGTGTAGTAGTCCAGGCCCCTGACAATGCCCGTGTCCACGTGGTATGCCACCCCGAAGGCGTCGAGGTGCCCCTTCAGGGCCTCAAATGCCCCGCTGCATGGCCCGCATATGTGATCGAGCATGACGGGCGCCCCTTTCACGGCCTCTTGGCATATGGGCGACTTGCAGTCCAGTATGCGCATGGGGTTCTTGTGGAAACGGCTGCGGCATGTGTCGCAGAGCTCGTCGTATTTGGGGCGCAGGAAGTCCGTCAGCAGCTCCCTGTAGGCAGGGCGGCAGTCGGGGCAGCCGATGCTGTTTATATGCAGCTCGGCCTGCCTGACCCCCAGCGCTGCCAGGAAGTCGGCGCCCAGCGCTATGACCTCGGCGTCGGCGAGCATGTCGGGCGAGCCGAACGACTCGATGCCGAACTGGTGGAACTCGCGCAGGCGCCCGGACTGAGGCTTCTCATAGCGGAAACAAGGGATCTCGTAGAAGTACTTTGACGGCTGCCCGCCCGCGTAGAGCTTGTTCTCCACAAAGGCGCGCACGACGGATGCCGTGCCCTCAGGGCGCAGCGTCAGGCTCCTTCCGGCGTAGTCAAAGGTGTACATCTGCTTTTCGACGATGTCTGTGGAGTCGCCCACCCCCCGCGCAAAGAGTTCGGTATGCTCGAATACGGGGGTGCGGATCTCCTGGAAGCCGTACTTGCGGCAGATCTCCCGGAAAACTTTTTCCACATAATCCCATTTATATATCTGGGAGGGCAGTATGTCTTTTGTGCCCTTTGGCGCTTTTGTCAGCATTTAGGCTCCTTTCAATAAATTCGCGGCTATGCCCAGTGCCTGCAGCTCATAGGGCGGCGAGGAACTTTGCCTTGCGCTCCAGCATTTCCGGGAGCCGCTCTATGTATATCTCGTAGTTGGAGACGTTGAAAACCCTCTCCAGCCTATTCTCTTCCGGATAGTAGGCCTTTGACGAAGCGCCGGCGCCGAGCGCGACGATCGACTGGTTCTCCTCCATAATGCGCACATTGTACAGGCAGGGCAGCGCCCCCTTGGTGTAGCCCGTGTTCTCAAGGTTGCCGGCCGTCTGTTTCTGCCGATACAGGTAGTATGGCTCGTAGGCGGCGGCGCTGAGCGCCCGTTCGGCGGCGCCAAGCATGAGCGACGCGGCGCGCGCCCGGCTGTAGCTGTATTCTGAATCGTTTTCCTTCAGCTTGGCCGCGCGTTTTACGGCCAATGTGTGCACTGTTATATTATCCGGCCCGAGGCCGATCAGCTCGTTGAGCGATTCCTCGAAGCCGCCTTCTTCCTCGCCTGGAAGCCCGGCAATAATGTCGGCGTTGATCACGGGCAGGCCTGCCTGCCTCGCCGCGGCGAAGGCCCTATGTATGTCTTCGGGGCTGTGATCCCTTCCTATTGCGGAGAGCGTCCCGCTGTTCATGGACTGCGGGTTGATGCTGATCCGCGTGACACCGTGCCTGGCCATGGAAGCGAGCTTCCCTTCCGTGACCGTGTCGGGCCTGCCCGCCTCTACGGTGAGCTCGCGCAGCGCGGGCGTCCTGAAACACTGGTTGACGAGCCCCAGCAGCCCGTCGAGATCCTCTTCGTTGAGCGTGGTCGGCGTGCCGCCCCCGATGTACACGGTCTCGGCGTACAGGCCCTTTTTCTCCATCCCGCCGCTTACGGCCAGTATTTCGCTGCGCAGTGCGCCGAGATACTGGCTGATCGCGCCGTAGGGCTTCTGGTTCGACGGGAACGAGCAGTATTCGCAGCGCGTGGGGCAGAACGGTATGCCTATGTATAGGCCTACGCCGCCCTTGGGGGGCGCGTCTATATGCCTGCGCTGGAAGCCGTGTATGCGCGTGACAAGCCCCAGTTTCTTTTCGGAGACATAGTAGCTGCCGCGCATGATGGCGCGCGCTGCCTCCAGGCCATTGGCGGCGGCCAGCTCGCCGAACAGCTTCACCGGCCTCACCCCCGTGAGTATGCCCCATTCCGGCTTCCTCGCGCCTAGGCCGCAGCCATCCGCCAGGCTGTCGAAAATGAAGCGCTTTATGGCGTTCTTGTCGCCTTGCGCCACAAGGCGCTGCGGCAGGGCGATCCTTGCCGTACATGCCTCGCCCGTCACTGCGCCAGCCCCATCGGCTGCCATGCCCATAGCCGCGCCTGGCCCGACTGTCGTGGCACCCGCCAAGGCGCCGGCCGCACCGTCTGTCGCCACCCGGAACTCCGAGGGGCGCAGGAACATCTTGATCAGTTCTATATATTCATTCGGCTTGTCGATGCCCTCAAAGGCAAATTCTACCATTTGTCCGCTGTCCGCCCGCAAGTCACGCCCGCCGCCACAGGAACGGGTTATGCCGCCTCTCGTGGCCGATGGTCGTAATGCCCATATGCCCTGGGTATACCACGGTTTCGTCGGGGAGCAGGAAGAGCTTGTCGATGATGGAGGCCGCAAGCGTCTCATAGTTCCCCCCGTATAGATCGGTCCTGCCGATCGAGTTCTGAAACAGGGTATCGCCGCTGAAAAGCGCGCCATTCACGAGGATGGACACGCCGCCCGGCGTATGCCCAGGCGTGCTTATTATGGATATATCCAAATCGCCGACTGTCAGCCTGTCGCCGTCTTTTA
This sequence comes from Eubacteriales Family XIII. Incertae Sedis bacterium, assembly GCA_031255695.1. GTDB lineage: Bacteria > Bacillota > Clostridia > Peptostreptococcales > Anaerovoracaceae > JAISED01. The sequence goes on from JAIRSA010000030.1 coordinate 3,129, forward strand.
CGTAGAGATCCGCCTCCAGGGCGATCTCTTTCCCTTGGAACTCGATGGAGAGGTTCAGGAAGGGATCCGTGACGATGGGGATTTCATCTTCGCCTATTACTACCCTGCAGCCCTTAAACGCTTTGAGATAAGCTTCCACACCGGCGATATGGTCATTGTGCCCATGTGTCAGCATAAGCAGCTCGACCTTAAGCCCTTCAGATTTTGCGGCTTCCACTAGCGCCGGGCTGTAATAGCCGGCATCGACTATGATCCCTGCGCCATTCTCGTCGCTTACCAAATAGTTGTTCGTGCTTGCAATTCCTCCTGGGTAGTTTCGTATAATCATTTGGCTTCTCGCTCCCTTCGTCAGAACATGTATAACTTGTGCTGCTACTGTTCTTCGGCTAAAACCATAGCACAGATCTTAGCCACGTTTTAGCCGGATAACAGTATAAATAAAAATTGACCGTCTGATGCCCGCTAGCCTGCCAAGCCTGCGATGCAGGGCGCCGCCGCAATGTTGTGCCGCGCCCTGGCCCCTGTCAGAAAACCCTTCTGCTGTCCAGCAGCAGTGTTACCGGGCCGTCATTGAATATCTTGACAAGCATGTCGGCGCGGAATACCCCTTCGCCTACATACAGCCCGCGCGACCTCAGTGAATCTACAAAGCCCCGGTAAAGCTGGTTAGCCTCTTCGGGCGGGGCTGCTTTTGTGAAACTGGGCCGCTTGCCCTTCCTCGCGTCTCCAAGCAATGTGAACTGGGAGACGGCGAGCACTTGCCCGCCCGCATCGGCGACGGGGATGTTCATTTTGCCGTCGCTGTCTTCAAATATCCTCAGCCCGGCGATCTTTTCCGCCAGGTATTCCGCGTCATCCGGGCTGTCGCCCGCCTCTACCCCTATAAAAGCCACAAGCCCCTTCCCTATGGCGCCCGTCTCTATGCCGTCCACAGTGACTTGGGCCTCGCTGACCCTTTGCACAACTGCCCTCATGCAGCCATCCTCCTCCATGCCAGGCGCGGCCCCCTGTACGGGCCGCGGCCGCCGTTCCCGTCATACCGCCGCATTCGGCCGGTGTACGTCCTCCACGCCTTCCACGCCTTTGAGCGCACTGAGTATTTTCTCTATCTGCCACGAGTCCGATACGGACAGCGTCAGCGTTATGCCCATAACGCCGTCCTTGGCGCTCTTGGTGTTCACTGCGCTTATGCGCACGTCGATATCCTCGCATACCTTGGAGATATCGGAGAACAGGCCCTTCCTTTCGCCCGCCGTTATCGCGATGTCGGCCTCGTAGTCCTTTTCGCCGCCATGGTCCGCCCATTCCACGTCGATCAGCCTGCCCCGTTCCTCTTCCTGTATCGAAAGGATGTTGGGGCAGTCGGCGCGGTGGACCGTGACCCCTTTGCCCTTGGAGATATAGCCGATTATATCGTCGCCCCTGACAGGGTTGCAGCATTTGGCGAGGCGTATGAGCAGGTTGTCGACGCCTTTCACGGCCACGTCTGCCCTGTCCTTGCGGCGCTCTTCCCTCTGCCTCCTTGCCTCGGCGGCCTCTTCCCTTTCCTTTTCGCGCTCGGCGCGCTTCGCTATGGCCTGGCTTTCTTCCTCATATATGCCTAAAAGGGCATTGACGGCCTTGCTGAGCACCGTGCCGCCGCGGCATATGGAATTGTACATGTCCTCTACGCCGGAATAGTTGAGGTTCTTCGAGAGGCGCAGTATCCAGGCGGGCTTCACGACTGTCTGGGGGTCCATCCCCTTGCGCTTTATCGCCCTCTCCAGCAGCTCGCGCCCGCGCTCCACATTTTCAGGGCGGTTCTCTTTCTTGAGCCATTGCCGGATCTTGCTGCGCGCGTTGCTGGTCTTGGCGATCTTCAGCCAGTCGATGCTAGGGCCCTTTGAATTCGAAGAAGTGATTATATCAACGATTTCCCCGTTTTTAAGGGTGTAATCGATGGGTACCATCTTCCCGTTGACCTTTGCACCGACACATTTGGCGCCGACGCCCGAATGGATCTTGAACGCAAAATCAAGCGGGGTGGAGCCGGCCGGGAGCTCTATGACATCGCCCTTGGGCGTGAACACGAAAACCTGGTTGGAAAACAGATCGACCTTCAGGGTCTCCATGAATTCCTTGGGGTCGTTCATGTCCTTCTGCCATTCCAGCGTCTGCCTGAGCCATGCGAGCTTCACCTCTTCGTGGCCGGCGCTGACACCTTCCTTATATTTCCAGTGGGCGGCGATCCCGTATTCCGCCACCCTGTGCATCGCATATGTGCGGATCTGGATCTCAAACGGCTCCGCCCGGTCGCCCAGCACCGTGGTGTGGAGCGACTGGTAGCGGTTGGGCTTGGGCATGGCGATATAGTCCTTGAACCTTCCGGGGATCGGCTTCCACATCGTATGCACGACGCCGAGCACGGCATAGCAGTCCTTGACGGTATCGACGATGATCCGCACGGCAGTCAGGTCGAATATCTCGTCCAGCTGCCTGTTCTGGTATTTCATCTTGCGGTATATGCTGTAGAAATGCTTTGACCGCCCGTAGATGTCGTAATTTATGTCGAGCTCGTTGAGGGCCTCCTTGATTTCGCCTATCACGCGGCCTATGTTCTGCTCGCGTTCGGCCTTTTTCACCTTCAGCTGGTTGGCGAGATCGACGTAGGCCTCTGGATCGAGGTATTTCAGCGCGATGTCCTCAAGCTCGAACTTCATGGCGAAGATCCCCAGCCTGCTCGCAAGCGGCGCGTAGATCTCCAGCGTCTCCTTGCACTTGTCCCTTATCTGGTTCTCGTTCATGTAGTTTATGGTGCGCAGGTTGTGCAGCCTGTCGGCTAGCTTGATTATGAGCACCCTTATGTCCTTCGACATGGCGAGGAACATCTTGCGCAGGTTCTCCGCCTGCCGCTCCTCCTTGCTCTCTATCACGAGCGAGCCGAGCTTGGTCACGCCGTCGACGAGCAGGGCCGCCTCCCCGCCGAAATCCTTCAGCAGGTCCGCGAGGGAGTAAGGCGTGTCCTCTACCGCATCATGAAGAAGCCCGGCAATAATGGTGTTCTCATCCATGCCGAGATCCGCCAGGATCTTCGCTACGGCCATCGGGTGGACCAGATATGGCTCACCCGATTTCCGAAGCTGCCCTTCATGCATTTGTTCCGCTTTTTTATAAGCCTTCTCGATCAGCTCGATATCGATGTTGGGGTTGATAGCGAGCAGTTCGTCGAGAAATTGTTCCATAGTTTCCATTTATTACCCTTAACTAGACCACCGCCCCGTCCTCGCTCCGGGTTTTGAGCTGCTTTTTGGAGCCCTTTGACTTGCCGGAATATTTGGGCTTGTCGAACAGCATGCAGATCTGGTAGTAAATAGGGCTGCATATGAATATCGAGGAAGCCGCTCCGGCCAGTATGCCCACGATAAGCGGCACCGCGAACTGCCTTATGGTGTCGCCGCCCATTATGTACAGCGGCACTATGGCAATGACAGTCGTCAGCGAGGTCATAAGGGATCTGAACACCGTCTGGTTTATGCTGAGGTCGATCAGCGGCTCCAGCTTGGATTTCTTCATTATCTTGAGGTTCTCCCTTATGCGGTCGAATACGACAATGGTGTCGTTGATCGAATACCCGACCACGGTCAGGATGCCCGCGATGAATGGGTTGTTTATCGTCACATTGAAGAGCCCATAGAAGGCTATGACTATCAGCACGTCATGGAACACGCCCACCAGGGCGGCAATGCCGAACTTCCACTCAAAGCGCACGATGATGTATATCAGCATGCCCAGGCTGGCCCAAAGGACCGCCCTGACGGCGTTGCGCTTCAGCAGGTCGCCTATGGACGGGCCGAACTGCTCGAAGGCGAGCACGGCCGAGTCGTCAAGCTCGAAAGCCGGCAGGAACTCGTCGAGAAGCTCTGCGCGCTCCTGGTTCTCAAGGGAGTCCGTCGTGCGGATCACTATCTGCGTGTTGCCTTCGCCAGCGTATACGATGTCGGCGTCGTTGATCCCGTAGCCTTCCAGCACAGACTCGACCTTATCCATATCGGCCACTTCGCCCATCTCGATCTGCAGCATGGTGCCGCCTGTGAAGTCGATGCCATAGTTGAAGCCGCGGATGAAGCCGACCCCAAGCCCGATCACCATTATGGCGGCGGTGACGATGTAGAATGTGCGGCGATGCTTGATGAAGGAGAAGGTGCGCTTGATCTCTACCGCCGCGGCGTTCCCCTCTTCCTTTATGCCGAAGAATTTCTTCTGGCCCAGCAGCTTGCTCTCGGCCATCAGCACCACATAGAGCTGCGAGACGACGACGGCCGTGAATATGCTGAGCACGATGCCGATCATGAGCGTCATGGCGAAGCCCCTCACCGGGCCGGTGCCGAACTGGTAGAGCACCAGCGCGGCTATTATCGTCGTTATCTGGGAGTCTATGATAGTCCCCATCGCGCGCTTGAACCCGGAGCTGACCGCGACGCGCACGGTCTTTTCGTTGAGTATCTCTTCCCGGATCCTCGCGAATATTATGACGTTCGCGTCGACCGCCATGCCGATCGACAGGATGATGCCCGCCACGCCGGGCAGCGTAAGCACGCCACCTAGCAGCGTCAGCACCCAGAATATAGCCGGTATGTAAATAAGAAGGGAGATGTTGGCCGCGAGGCCCATGACCCTATATATGACCAGCATGAGTATGAAAATGAGCAGGATGCCTATCGCGCCTGCGTAAAGGCTCATCTTGAGCGCGTCTATGCCCAGCTTGCCGGCCTGTATGGAGGAGTTGACCTCCTTCAGCTCGGCGGGCAGCGAGCCGGCCTTTATGAGCTGCGCCAGCGTGACGGCCTCGTCCTCGGTGAAGTTGCCTGTTATCTCGGCGCTGCCGTTCAGGATCACGTCGTTGACTACAGGCGCCGAGATGATCTCGCCGTCAAGGATGATGGCGATGGCGCTCGCGGCCACGCCCGGTACGGTGGGGTTCACCGTCCCGCTACGGGCCTTCCTTGTGCCTTCGGCAAAGGCCTCAGTGCCTTCAGAGTTGAATTCCAGGTTGATCGCGTAGCCGCCCTTCTCCTGGCTGATGGTGGCGCCTGCGTTCTTGACCTGGCTGCCGTCCAGCACGAAGCTGCCATCCGCAAGCACGAACTGCAGCATGGCAGTCCTGCCGATGGCGTCTATGGCGGCCTCGGCGTCTTCGGCGCCGGGCAGTTCCACCCTCAGGCGCGTTTCGCCCTCTATCGTCACGACGGGTTCGGATAGCCCCATGGCATTGACGCGCTTTTCAAGCACAAGCTGCGTCTGCTTCATAAGGTCTTCCAGTTCCACGCCGGTCGCGTCTGTCTGGGCCTCCATTACTACATAGACGCCGCCTTTTAGGTCTAGCCCAAGCTTCACTTTGTCCATGATGGGGCCGATCCCGCCCAGCCCAGTGAGCGTTATGACCCATAGAAAGATGATTAGAACCGTCATAAGAGCAGCCAAAAGTCGTTTCATTTTTATATTCCTTCCATAAGCAATACAACGGCGCGCCTACACGCCCTAACATCCACAATACCCGCACGCTACAGACTATTCTACTACTTTTCATCTTGCTGTTCAAGCAAAAATGCCAATAATCGGCATTTTATTAGGGTTTTATTCGGGCGGCAACAAAAATCCCCTGATATTATCAGGGGTTAATGCGCGTCACGGCCGGCAATCCGGCCAATGGCAGCGGCGGTCTGGGGGCCCAAAGGCCTAGCGGCCAGCGGCAAGCCTTACTCTTGTTTCCCGGCGGCCTTCCCGCTTTCGTCGGCAGCGCTGCCGGCCTCTGCGTCTGCAGCTTCCTCGCTACCGGCATCTTCGGCGGCAGGCGCCTCTTCGGCCGCGTCGCCCTGCTTGGGCTTGAGCCTCTTAGGCAATGTCTTGGGCTTGTCGTCGGCGTCCTCTTCCTCAACGCTGTCCTTGGCGCTGTCTTTCTTCAGGGCATCCTTACGGCCGCCGGACGCGTCTTCGGTCACCACCTTGGATATGGCCCAACGCTTGATCTCAAATTTAGTCCTGTCGGCACCAACCTGGATCGTCAGGTCCTCGCCCTTCGTCTTGACGATCTTGCCGCATATCCCTCCAATAGTAATCACTTCATCCCCGACCTTGACGCCGTCGCGCATGGCCGCAATCTCCCGCTCGCGTTTCTTCTGCGGCCGGATCATCATAAAGTACATGACGGCAATCAAAAGGACTAGCATTACTATAGTTGTTACGTTTTCCATATTCTACCCTCCAAATTTTTTTGTCAAAACCTATACCACTCATTATATCTTCATCTTATAAAATTTACAACAGTTTTTCGCCCCTTGGAACGTTTTTTTGAAAAGGCTTTTTCGCCGTGGCCCGTACGCCGCCGCCTGGCGGGGCCGCGGCCCCCTCCCCGACTTTCTTCTCGGCTTTCTTTGGGATTTTTGCCTGGGCCGCTGAACTTCTTTTGCCTTTGAATTTTGCGCCGGACTCTGTTTGAACTTTTTTTGCCGCCCATTGTAATTTTTTTCTTGCTAATCCCCCGTAACTATGTTATTATAAATTTCGACGCGCCGGCGTGATGGAATTGGTAGACGTGCTGGACTCAAAATCCAGTGGTGGCAACACCGTATC
>JAIRSA010000032.1 GCA_031255695.1 Eubacteriales Family XIII. Incertae Sedis bacterium
TATATCCTGAGCAGCCCCTCTGTCTTGCGGGAATTGTAGCAGAGCCCCTTGCCGCTGGCCATCTCCGCGAAGACGAGGGCCGCGCCCTGCGCCTTGCATATCCTCCGGAACGGGGCGTCCGTTATCCCCGCCAGAGGCGCCAATATGAAAGGGCCATCGAGTTCCAGCCCGCCGATCCGCCATGCCCTTGGACGCATTACATCTCCTCTACGTCAAGCTTCGTCGCGTTCCTGGCGTTTTCCCTTGCCGGCCTGTTCTTCTCGTATATGAATTGCAGCCCTTCCAACGTCAGCTGTTTGTCCACGATGTCGATGCAGCTGACGCCGTTGTTTATCATGCTGGCAATGCCGCCTGTCGCTATCACCCTCACGGGCTTCTTCGAAGGCGCGTAGTCCGCAAGCTCCCGCTTCATTTTGTTGATTATGTACTCCACCATGCCCATATGGCCGTACACGAGGCCGGACTGCATGCTTTCTATGGTGTTCCTGCATATTACATGGCCCGGCTCTTCCAGATCGACCCTGGGCAGCTTTGCGGTCTTTTCGAACAGCGCGTTCGATGATATCTTGAGGCCGGGGGCGATGCTGCCTCCTAGATATTCCCATTTTTCGGACACCGCGCAGAATGTGGTCGCCGTGCCGAGGTCCACTATCACCAGCGGCCCCTCGTATTTGGACAGGGCCGCCACGGCGTTCACTATCCTGTCGGCGCCGACCTGCTTGGGGTTGTCGTATTTCACTATCAGGCCTGTCTTTATCCCCGGCCCTATCACCAATGGGCGTTTGTTGAAATATTTGGCGGAAAGATGCTGCAATGTGTAAAGTGTAGAAGGCACGACTGTGGAGATGATCACGTCGCTTATGGCATTGGTGTCAAGCCCCTCGTAGTCAAAGAGCTGGTTGATCACCATGCCGTATTCATCCGCGCTCTTGTCGTTATGTGTCTCAAGCCTCCAGTTTTGAATCAGATTGCCGTCTTTGAAAACACCCATCACTATGTTAGTGTTCCCCACGTCAAATGCGAGTAACATATCTGTTCATACCTCCCGGATAAATTTGCTATAACGGTAGTATAACCGAAAGAGGGATGGATTACAAGAAGAATGTGCGCAAGCGGCGCGGGATGGATTACAAGAAGAATGTGCGCAAGCGGTGCGGGATGGCGGCAAGGGCTGCGGCGAGGGGCGGGGATCCGCACCGGATCCCCACTGTCCCCGTCAATTGGATCCTTGTGTTTTGCGGGCGCATGTGCTATTATATGTCTGTAATCATTAATACTGTTCTCCAACTAAAACGTGACATATTTACGGCTGATTTACCCCCCTGCTTCGTTGCAAAGCCTCGCCGAACCTTCGGGTTCGCCTGCGTTTTGCGCACCTATCCCCGTTACGCACCTATCCCCGTTTGCGTTATTCGCAAACGGCTGGAAGGTGCCACTCGAGAACTCCCCCGCTTTAGCGGGCTGGAGTTCACCGAGAAGTTCTTTGCAAACGGTCGGAAGGTGCCATGCGAGAATTCCCCGGCTTTAGCCGGGTGGAATTTACCGCTGCGCCTAGCAGGACGGCAAATCATCGCGCAAATCTTATCCACGTTTTAATCGGAGAACAGTATAAGTTATGTTAAGTTGTGGCGACCAGTTGCCGCGATGGAGGTGAAAATGAGCAATTGCAGGAATACCAGGCACCGCAGGGGCCTATGCTTTGTGCTTTCGCTGGCGGCCGCCGTGATGTTCGCCCTTTGCCCGGCGCCTTGCCATACAACGGCATCGTTCGCGGATGATCTGCCCGTCCATCTGATGATCGACGGGATCCAGATCGAAACCGACGTCCCTCCCGTCATCGTGAATTCCAGGACATTGGTGCCTGCGCGCGCCGTTTTCGAGGCGCTGGGCGGGACGGTCGGCTGGAACGACAGCGTCAAGCCGGCGCAGGTCTCGATTTCATACGCGGGCACATCCGTGCTGCTTTCCATAGATTCCGCTGTCGCCCTTGTGAACGGGTCTGAGGCCTACCTGGATGTCCCTGCGCAGATCATAGACGGCAGGACGCTGATACCTGTGCGCTTCGTCTCCGAAGCCCTGAACTTCCCGGTCAACTGGGATGCCGCCAGAAGGACCGTGAATATTTACAGCCTGCGGAACACAGGCGCCATAGGCCATATCAGCATAGACGGCATAGGCATAACCACTTCAAGCGGCGGCACCAGGGTGACGCTTACGGGTTCCGGGATCATGTCGCACTATACGAGCATCTCCGATTCGGATCACTTCACAGTGGATTTCATAGGGGCTTCCCTGAACACGACGGCCAGCGGGCTTGAATGGCACCGCGAGATATCCGCCGTCCGCGGCGTCCGCGCCTCGCAGTTTGCGGCAGGCGACGCCAGGCCGCCCATCGCCAGTTCCAGTTCCGGCACAGGCACGGGCAGCGGCAGCCCGGCCCCGCAGCCGTCCAGCGCAGGCGCCGCCAGCAGCGGTGCGGGCGTCGGCTCCAGCAGCGCGCCCTCGCAGCCGTCCGGCGGAGGCTCCGGCAGCAGCGCGAGCGGGAACTCCGGCGCGGGCAACGGCTCCGGCGGCAGCGCTGGCGGGGCCGCTGACAGCGGGCAGGGCGCACAGGGGCCGAGCATCACGCGCTTTGTGTTCAGCACAAGCGAGGGGAGCAGGCCCGCCATAAGCTTCTCTTCTGACCAGACAGCCATGTACCTGGATTTCCCCAAGCCCGCCATTCTGTTCAACCCGCTCATTGACGGCAAGCTTTCTGTGGTGCTGGACCCAGGGCATGGCGCTGAGACCGCCGGCAAGAAAAGCCCTGACGGCTCATTCGAGGAATATGAGTTCAACCGCGATATGGCGAAGAGGATCAAGGCGCATCTTGAGAGGCATGGCGTCGAAACCATCATAACAGTGCAGGACGACAGGGATCTCCCGCTCGCCGAACGGTGCAGGATCGCCAACGAGTCCGACGGCGACATTTTCGTCAGCGTCCACTCCAACGCCTTCGGCAACGACGACAAATGGACAGAGGTGAATGGCTGGGAGATATACATATATAAAAAAGGCAGCTATTCGGAGCAGCTGGCCAAAGCCATACATAGCGCCGCAATACCTGCTGTGGGGCTGTCGGACCGCGGCATAAAGACCGTGCCGTATTATGTCATAACAAATTCGAACATGCCGGCCGTGCTCGTCGAACACGGCTTCTATACTAACCAAAACGAGATACGCCTGCTCAAGTCGGGCGACTTCCGCGAAAGGCTGGCGATAGCCGATGCCAAGGGGATACTGAGCTTCTTCGGCGTTGACTGGATCGAGCCACAGTGAGGCGGGCTGAAAGGGCTGCTGGGTCCGCGCCCTACACGCATGTGCCAGGGCGCCCGCAGGGGCGGCCCGCGCGGGGCTCTATTTTATCGTGACCAGTATGTCGCCTGAATTCACGGAATCGCCTTTGTTGACCATGACGGACTCGACCACGCCGTCTGCGGGCGAGTATATCTCGTTTTCCATTTTCATGGCTTCAAGGACCAAGAGGGGCTCGCCGTCCCGTATGTCCTGGCCTGGCTCCACCCACACGCTGAGTATCCTGCCCGGCATGGGGCTGTCGACCAGGATGAGCCCTTCGCCCGCAGACACTGGCTGCTTGGCGGGCTGCGCCGGTTTGGCGGGCTTGGCCGCCTGCGCAGGCTGAACCGCTGGCGGAGCTTTGAACTGGGCCGGCGCCGCCGGCTGGTGCTGCGGGTGCACAGCCTGCAAGGCCGCATGCATGCCGCCTGCTTCTTCCACTTCTACTTGATAGGATGCCCCGTTTACTGTCACATTGTATTTCTTCATATTCGATGTCCCTTATTTATCTGCCTTGGTTTTACTGATGATATTCCCGCTTGCGGCAGCGCCTGCCGATGCCGCGCTTGCCGCTTGGGCCGATGCCGCTTGCCGCTTGATGCGCCCGCCGCCGCTGGCGGATCCGGGCCGTCTGCTGACGCCGCCCGATGCTTGGACCGCCGCCCGATGCCGCTTGATGCCCGCCGCCGCTGGCGGATCGGCCGTCTGCTGACGCCGCTCGCTGCTTGATGCGCCCGCCGCTGGCGGGTCTGGGGCCGCTGCCCTGGGCCGCCTGTGCGCCTAGAAGCGCCTGCTGTCGATCACTTCCCGCAGGCCCGCTGTGTTCCACGCGATGCGGGGGCCGGCGATCCGGTTGATCTTCCTGACAACGACATCGCAGCCGGGCCTGGCTTCCTCAAAAGCGGCGATCGCCGCCGCTATGGCCGCAAGCAGCCTTGTCTCCCTTACTTCGCGCCCTTCGCTGTCAAATACCCTCACAATAGCAGGATCGTTCGCCACTTGCGCGCCGGCAGCGCTTTCGCCGCCCATGGAAACGGGGACGCCGGCAACCATAACCAGGTTTTCTTGCGATTCCCTGTCAAATTCATCATACGCAAGCGCCGCAGTCCCGTAACCGTCTGGCGCCAAAGCCATTTCGCCAATATTCTTTGTATCCATTTTTGACTCCAATCTGCCGCAGGGGCGGCTGCGTGCTGTCCCCGGCCAAAAGCCCAAGCCAAAAGCGCATGCTAAAGGCTACAGCCAAAGGCCATAGCCAAGCCATGGCGCATCCGGGAAACAGCATCTGATACTGCCCCGCCGAAACACGGCTGGGATCTGTGCGGATTTGCCATGCCCGCGCCGCTAGGCCCAGCCGGCGGGCCCGTAGGCCCGGCGAGGCTTCACAGCAAAGCATAGCGGCCAATATCCCGCAAAGATGCCATGTTCTTGCTCAATGAACAGTATAAAATGCACTTGGGGCCTGGGGCGCCCCGGTGAAACTGCGTGGCCGCTCTCCTACGCCTGCCCCGCCTAAAGAGGTATGTTGCCGTGCTTCTTTGCAGGCAGCGAATGCCTCTTGGACTCCAGCATGTCGAAGGCGCTTATCAGCCTTCGGCGCGATGACGCCGGCTCGATCACATCCTCCACGTACCCCATTTCCGCCGCTCTATAAGGATTATTGAATTTCTCCTCATACTCCGCTACTTTTTCCCTGCGTTTGGCGATCGGATCGTCTGAATCCTTTATGTCCCCTTTAAAGACAATGTTTGCGGCGCCTTCGGCGCCCATGACCGCTATCTGGGCGGTCGGCCAGGCCAGCACGAGATCCGCGCCGAGCTCCTTGTTGCACATGCCTATATATGCCCCGCCGTACGCCTTCCTGAGTATAAGCGTCACCTTTGGGACAGTAGCTTCGCAGAAGGCGTAGAGCAGCTTCGCCCCATGCCTTATGATCCCGCCTGCCTCCTGATCGATGCCCGGCAGGAAGCCAGGCACGTCCACTATGGTCAGAAGCGGGATGTTGAATGCGTCGCAGCGCCTCACAAACCTTGCGGCCTTGTCAGAGGCGTTTATGTCCAGGCAGCCAGCCGCCACCTTCGGCTGGTTCGCGGTCACGCCGACAGTCGCCCCGTTGAGCCTGATGAAGCAGGTCACTATATTCTTGGCGTAATACGGCATCACATCGTATATGATGCCGTTGTCGGCTATCATACGGATCACGTCGTAGACATCGTAGGCCTTGTTCGCGTTCTCCGGTATTATCTCGTTGAATTCAGGTATCATGCGGTTCGGGTCGTCCCCCGCATCGTACTGCGGCGGGGTCTCAAGGTTGTTCGACGGCAGGTAGCTCAGCAGCTCGCGCACCGCCAGCAGGGTGTCCGTGTCGTTGTCCCCGATGAAATGCGCGACCCCGCTGACCGAATTGTGCGTCATCGCGCCGCCCAGCTCCTCCGACGATATCTCCTCGCCCGTCACCGTCTTTATCACCTGCGGGCCTGTTATGAACATCTGGCTGGTCTTGTCCACCATAAACACAAAATCGGTGATGGCCGGCGAGTACACGGCGCCCCCGGCACAGGGGCCCATTATCACCGATATCTGGGGGATCACCCCCGACGCGATCGTGTTGTTGTAGAAGATCTTGCCGAAGCCGGAGAGGGAATTCACGCCCTCCTGTATCCTGGCGCCGCCGGAATCGTTCAGCCCGACTATGGGCGCCCCCATTTTCAGCGCCATGTTCTGGGCCTTGACTATCTTTTCGGCGTGGTATTCGCCAAGCGAGCCCCCCAGCACCGTGAAATCCTGGGCAAAGGCGTACACCAGCCTGCCATCCACCGTGCCGTACCCGGTCACGACCCCGTCGCCGGGGTAGGACTTGCTGTCCATGCCGAAATTATTGCATCTATGCGACACAAACACATCGATCTCGACAAAACTGCCCTCGTCGAACAGCACATCAAGCCTTTCCCTCGCCGTAAGCTTGCCCTGCGCGCGCTGCGCCTCTATCCTCGCGGCGCCGCCGCCCATCGCTATTTTTCCCTTTAGCTCCCGCAATTCTGCCAATTTATCCATAATGCTCCGCTCCGTCTCCTTGCCATCGCGCTGTCTCTATCTCGTCGCGCTTCTCCCTTCATCCCCGTATTTGCCGGGGGCCTGGCCTTTGCTGCCCTCATCCTCGTTTTCGGGCTCATCGCCGTCCTTTTCTTCCGGCAGGGAAAGCAGCATCTCGGTCTCGGCGGCCTCTTTGGCGTTCATTTCCAGTATCTGCTTCTCCTCGTCCTCGATCTTCTCCAGCAGCTGCTCCGGCGTCATGCGCCGGGTAAAGAGTTCCTCGAACTGCTCCCCGTCCAGCGTCTCCGCTTCAAGCAGCGATTCGGCGATTATCTTCAGCTCCTCCGAATACTCGTTGAGTATCTTCTCCGCGTTCGTGTAGGCCTCTTCTATAATGTTGCGTATCTCGGCGTCTATCTCCGACGCGATCTCTTCTGAATAGTTCTTCCTGGTCGAGAAGTCCTTGCCAAGGAAAACCTCGTCTGCGGAGCTATAGTTCACGGGGCCGAGCTTGTCGCTGAAGCCGTATTTCGTGACCATCTCCCTTGCGATCTCCGTGGCACGCGAGATGTCGTTGCTCGCGCCTGTGCTTATGTCGTTCAGCGTCAGCTTCTCGGCGACGCGCCCGCCCAGCAGATGGACTATGTTCTCCATCATCTTCGTCCTGGTCATGTAGTATTTGTCCTCTTTCGGCAATATCATCGTGAAGCCGCCTGCCCGCCCGCGCGGTATGATGGTTATCTGGTGCACGGGGTCGGTGTTCGGCAGCGCCCTCGCGACGATGGCATGCCCCGCCTCATGGTAGGCGGTGAGCTTGCGCTCGTCCTCGCTGATCACCCGGCTGCGTTTTTCCGGCCCGGCGATCACCTTCGTTATCGCCTCTTCGATCTCGTCCATGCGGATCTTGCGCCCGTTCCTGCGCGCCGCCAGCAATGCGGCCTCGTTAAGCATGTTCTCTATGTCCGCAGGCGTGAAGCCCGGCGTCCTCCGCGCCAGCACCTTGGGGTTGACCTCGGAGTCCAGCGGCTTGTTCTTTGAATGCACCCTGAAGATCGCCTCCCGGCCCTTTATGTCCGGTATCCCTATGACCACCTGCCTGTCGAAGCGCCCCGGCCTCAATAGGGCTGGATCCAGTATGTCCGGCCTGTTGGTGGC
>JAIRSA010000123.1 GCA_031255695.1 Eubacteriales Family XIII. Incertae Sedis bacterium
AAGCCGACTGGTATGTAAAAGCCCTCATGCCTTTCCCTCCTTGTCTCGCTGTACACAATGCCTCCAGACACAAGTTGAGGGGCGGCAACGGCCGCCCCTCGGATGATCATTCGCGCTTATGCCCGGATTATTGTCCCGTCATCTAATACACCTACAGTATAGCTCAGGCGGTGCGGAAAAACAAGGGGATTTTTCTGCCGCCGCCCCGCCTGCCTGCCCTCGCATGCGTATGGGCTGCGGTGCAGCGCGGGCGTTCTCGCAGGAAATCGGCAATTAGGCCCACGCACGTCTGATACTATAGCCCATAGCGGCTAGCGGCCATAGTTTTACGAAATCGGGGCATTAGGCTTGCCATTGCCCTGCCGCGATGTTATTATGAATGTTGACACTATGGATTCGGTAATTTATGAAAAGAAAGGGATTATATAATGCAAAATTTATTCAATGTATATCGCGGGGCGGGCCACATGGGGACGCTTTTCGGCTGGCGCAGGGGCATCGCCCTGCCGCTGGCCCTGCTATTGGCGGCCACGCTTGTTTTCATCCCCCCAGCCGCCAGCGCCTTTGCGGCGGGCGCCGCTGATGCCTCTGCGCCAGGCGCATCCATCGCCTCCGCAGATGACGCTGCCGCCTCTGGTGCGGACACTGCTGCCGCCTTCGCGGCGGGCGCCCCCATCGCCTCTGCGCCAGGCACTGCTGCCGCCTTCGCGGCGGGCGCCGCCCCTGCCTCTGGCGGCATTGCCGCTGATCCCCTCGCCGGCGCTGTGAGCGTCAGGATCGAGGGCAACGGCATGGGCATACGCGGGGCGGCTTCGGACATCGGCACAGTCCTGCCCGAAACTGTGGTCAAGCTGGCGGACATCGCCACTGGAGGCGGCGCCGTGACTGCATTGCAGGCTGTGAATGCCGCGCTCGGGCCGGTCGGCGGCGTCGAATATGATATCGCCTCGTTTATCGTGACTATGGGCGGCGTCGCCATGCCGAGGGACGGGAGCCATTATTGGGCCTTCTATATCAATGACCGCTCCGCCTCGACGGGGCTTGGCACCCTGGAAGTTCAGGCCGGCGACCGCATTGTCATTTACATTACATCATATGACGCGTCGTATGTGGAATCGCCGCTGTATTCGTATTTCAAGGTGGCCGACATCCGCTTCGACAATGGCAGCTACCCGTTCGCCACCGTGCGCCTGGGCCTTTACACCACGGACTGGACGGGCGCCATCGCCCCCGTCACCGGGGCGGCCGTGAAATACGGCTCGGCCTACGGCCCTGTGTCTGAGCTGACGGACAGCGTGAACGGCCGCGCCTCCTTCGACATATACCCCTCCGCCGTGGGGGGCGATTCGAGCTTCGATTTTTACAGCGACGACCCGCGTTTCTCGCGTGCGTTCTGCCGCGTGACCCTGACCACTGACGCGGCCGGCCAGATTGTCTCGGCGGTGTCGAGCCAGCCGGTCGGCAGCGACACGCGGCTGCGCTCGCTCACGCTTGCCTTCCCCGGCCTGGGGGAGCAGAGCATGCTGTCGTCCGCCGGCGGGCCGCCTGTAACGGTCGGCAATGTCGCCGAGGCCACATTGAGTGCTGCCGTGAATGACCCTGCCGCAGCGCTTACCATCCGCTATCGGCCCGCGAACGGGCAATTTGGCACTATTGGCGGGCCTGCGCCTTCGCTTTCCAATGTGCGCATCCCGCTTGAGGATGGCAGCAACACCATAGAGCTGGCCGTGGCCAACGGCAGCGACAGCGAGGCCATCATCCTCACGCTTGTGAAGGGCGCCGGCGGGGATGCCGCACGGGATGCGCGTGAGGCTGTGGACGGCGTGTTGGCGTCCGCGTCGATGGTGTCGGGCTCGAATTTCCTGACGGATTGGGCACTGGGCTTCGCCGCGGCCGGCAAGCCGTTGCCGCAGGCCGCGAAGGACGCCTTCCTGACGGGGATCCTGAACAGCGTCCCCGCTTCGCCGGGCTCTAGGGCAAAGAACGCGATCGCACTTTCGGGCCTGGGCATCGACGCCCGGCTGATCCCTGACAGGGCCAATCCCGGCAATGTCTCCAACCTCGTGGCCCTGGCCTTCGCAAATCCCAGCTTCGGCGCGCTCAGCGACGCCCCATACCTGCTGTCGCTGCTCGATCTTGATATATACGAATTCAGCCCGCCGTTCAGCCGCATTGACATTATCAATGCCATATTGGGGGCGCAGAACCCCGACGGCTCGTTCGGCACGAATGTTGACGACACCGCCCTTCTCCTGCCGGCGCTCTCCCCCTATTACAAGGCGGCAGGCGCGAATGGCGTCCCTGCGGCCCTGTGCGCAGATGTGACGGCGGCCATCGACAGGGCCCTTGCCTGGATCTCCGGCGAGCAGCTTGCCGACGGCGGTTTCGACGGGACCTATGGCAGGAATTCCAATACCACGGCCATTGTCACTATCGCCGTGAGCGCGCTTGGCATAGATGCGCACAGCGACCCGCGCTTCGTGAAGGCCGGGCGCAGCCTCATCGACCATCTGCTTACGTTCAGGGCGCCCGGCGGCGGTTTCGGCTACGCCAGCAATGCCGCCTATAACGATTATGCCACTGTCCAGGCTTTTCAGTCCCTTGTCCTGTGGCAGAACGTGGCCGCGAAGGCGCCGGGCAACCTCTACGGTTTCGCGGAGCGCGTGACGCCGTATTATGACTGGCCGGAGGCCGACCTCCTGACATCCCTTATATTGACGCCGCCGGCCAAGCTCAGCTATGTGGTGGGCGAGGCGCTTGACACGGCCGGGATGCGCGTTGTGGCCGAGTATAACGGCAATCCCTCCAAGCGCGTGGAGATCCCGCTAAGCGCCTGCGCCATATCCGCGCCTGCCTCATTCGGCAGCGCAGGCGCTGTGACTGTGCGCGTCAGCTATATGTCGCAAAGCGCTTCCTTTGTCGTCACTGTCTCCAGCTCCGGCTCCGGCGGCGGAGGCGGCTCCGATATCAAGACCGTCCGCATTTCCGTGAGCGACGACACCGGCAGGCTCATCGCCTCAGACCCGCGCATGGTCGTGGAGCCGGGCGCCACATCGGTGCTCGATGCGCTCAAGCGCCTCCTCAACGGCGCAGGGAAGACCTTCACCATGAGCGGCGCGGATTATGTCAGTTCCATCGACGGGCTTTCCGAATTCGGCAAGGGCCCGAATTCTGGGTGGATATTCTTGATAAATGGGGTGGACCCTGTCATCTCGGCCGCAGACTACACGCTGTCCGGCGGCGAGAACGTACAGTGGAGATACACGCTGGACTATACCAAGGAGCCTGGCTCCGCCAATTTCTCCGGCGGCGGCAGCGGCACCCCCGCGCCCACCTCGACCTCTGCGGCGCTATCGCCTGCGTCAGGCATTTCCGCAGCGATCAGCCTGACTGCCCAGATTGGCGCCGATGGGGCGGCGTCAGCCAGCCTGCCACTCGCTGATGTCAATAAGGCCATTGCGGGGCTGCGTGAGGCGCAGGGGCTGAGCGGCGGGCGCGTCGCCGGCGCCACGGTGGCGGTGAGGGTGTCCGGCGCCGCAGTGTCGCTCGCCCTGTCAATCCCCAAGGAATCGCTGTCCGCGCTGTCTGCGGGCGTTTCCTTCCTTTCGATAGAGTCGGCGCCCGGCAATGCGCTTTTCGGCAGCGCGGCGCTGGGTTCGCTCGCGTCCCGCGCCGCCGATCTGGCCATGTCGCTGGCACCCGCCGGCGTTGGGGCTGGCGCTGAAGGCGCGAATGCCGACGACCCGGCTGGCGCTGGTGTGGCGACCGGGGCTAGTATGGTAGCTGGCGGCGGCAGCGCGACTGGCGCTGGTGTGGCGGCCGAAGGCATGAATGCCGGAGGCGCGGCAGCTGGCGGCGGCACGCACCCGTCGCTGGCGCTCTCCATTCGTTCTGGGAACCAGGAAATCCAATCGTTTGGAGGCCCCATCATAGCCGGCCTGCATTACAGCCCGGCGGCCGGAGAGGCCACGGCGAAGCTGTGCGCATATCCGGCTCAGGCTGACAGCCCAGGCGCGGCCGATGCCGCGCTCGCGCCCATCCTGTATAGCCTGTTCGACAGCCCCACCCAGCTGATGCGCGTCATCTGCGACGGCCCGGTTTCATTTACTATAGGCAGCGCAGGCACGCCTTTTGAGGATATCTCCGGTCACTGGGCCGAGGCTTACATAGACTTTCTGGCGGCGCGCGGGGGGGTACACGGGATCTCGTCCGACGCATTCGCCCCCGGCGGCAGCATATCGCGTGCCCAGCTCGTGCAGATGCTGTA